>CAMBSB010000071.1 GCA_945870155.1 Paludibacter jiangxiensis
GAGTACCATCTGATCTTTAAAAAACAATTATAAACAGATGAAAAAAGACAACTCAATTTTACCGAGTATAAACGAAGCAGAGTATAATGAAATACTGCTACAGGCTGTGGCAGAAATCCGTACGGCTCGCACTTCTATTGCCAAACAAGTGAATAGTGCCACTAATTCTGTTTACTGGAATTTGGGTAAATTGCTAACTGAAAAGCATTTGGAAGAGGGTTATGGCAGCGGCGTTGTGAAACAATTATCTGTCGACTTAAAAGCAGAATTTCCAGATATGGGTGTATCACCACGGAATTTATGGGATATGAAACGCTTTTACGAGCGATATTACCAATCAACGGCAAAACTGCGACGCTGCGTCGCAGTTTTGCCGTGGCGACACAATCTGCTATTAATCAGTAAAGTAAAAGAGGATAATCAAGCTGAGTTCTATGCCAATGAATCTATTACTAAAGGTTGGACAAGAGATTTATTGCTCAATGCGCTGAAAATGGATACATACAACCAAGTTCATCGACAACTAAAATCGAATAACTTTAACCTTACACTCCCAGAAATTCACGCCGAATATGCCAATGAAGTTTTTAGAAGTTCCTACAATTTGGGATTTTTGGGCATTACAGAACCTATTCGCGAGTTGGAATTGGAGAAACGATTAATAGAAAAAATCAGGTCATTTATTTTAGAATTAGGCAAAGGATTTAGTTTTATTGGCAATCAACACCGGTTAGAATATAATGGCAAAGAATATGTTGTCGATATGCTTTTCTTTCATCGGGGTTTGCAATCGTTGGTGGCAATAGAGCTAAAAATAGGAAGTTTCAAAGCCGAATTTGTTGGCAAAATGAATGTTTACCTTTCTTTACTTGACCGATTCGAAAAAAGAGAAAACGAGAATCAATCCATAGGCATAATTCTTTGTGCGGACAAAGACCACTTAGATGTGGAAATTGCACTGCAAGATGTGAATAAACCTATTGCTGTTGCCGAGTATCAACTTTTACTTCCGAAAGAAGAATTGCAATCATTGCTACTCTCAGAGATGAAAGCAATAGAACTAGAAAATTTGAATCAGGATTGAAAGCGAAAAAAATAATATCCTTCAATTCTAAATTTTATTTTCTTAGCAAATGCTATTGCTTACAGTCTGTTATTATAATACTAATTATTATTTTAGCCATAAGGAAATATCATTTTATACCTCAATGTTGCATTAATTATTGGTAATTTTGTAAACAACAAAAATTTAATATTCAATGAAAAGGATTTCAAAATTTACATTATCAGTAATTCTTGCAACATTTTGCGTTTTTTCCCTTCATGCCCAGTCACTTAAACTGTGGTATAACAAGCCGGCCAAAATTTGGACAGAGGCTTTACCTATTGGTAATGGACGCATGGCTGCCATGATTTATGGTGGAACCGACAAGGAAACTATTCAGTTTAACGAGGAAACAGTTTGGACTGGTCAGCCACACGATTATGCACACAAAGGTGCTTATCAGTTTTTGGATTCTATACGTGGATTGCTTTTTTCAGGCAAACAGCAGGATGCACATCAATTGGCAAATAAAGAGTTTATGTCGCAACCTTATGGGCAACAATGTTATCAGCCTTTGGGCAATATTTTACTGACGTTTCCCGGACACGAAAACTCAGAACGATTTTATCGTGATTTAACGCTTAATAATGCGTTGGCTTCGGTAAGTTATCAGGTCGATGGCGTGACATTTACTCGCGAAATGTTTGCTTCTTTCCCCGATAATGCTATTTTTGTAAAAATTACTGCCAACAAAGCCAATGCGTTGAATTTTAAAGTGGAATTATCATGTCCGCATTATAATAAAAGCATAACAGCTGTTGGAAATCAACTAGTTTTGAAAGGAAATGCTAATAATTACCCCTACGATTATTACGAGAAAAAAGGTAATTATAAATATCCACAAAGTAAAATAAATTTCGAATCGCGCTTGCTGGTGCAAAATACGGATGGAAGTTTGGTGGCAAATAATAACGTTATTGAAGTAAAAAATGCAAGTTCGGTTGTACTTAAATTAGTAGCGGCTACCAATTTTGTGAATTACAACGATATTAGTGCCAATGCAGCGGAACGTTGCGATAAATATCAAAAAGCAATAACGGATTTAAAATACGAAAATGCAAAAAAAGTTCATATTGCTGATTATCAAAAGCTTTACAATCGCACTTCTATCGATTTGGGCGTAACTGAATTTTCGGTCCGCCCAACCAACGAACGCCTTATGTCGTACAGTAAAGATAAAGACCCAAATTTGGTGGCTTTGCTTTATCAATATGGACGCTATTTACTAATTTCGTCTTCGCGACCGGGAACACAACCCGCTAACCTACAAGGCATTTGGAATGATAAACTTATTCCACCCTGGGATAGTAAGTATACAGTGAATATTAACACCGAAATGAATTATTGGTTGGCCGAAATGACCAATCTATCGGAATGTCACGAGCCTTTGTTTGCCATGCTCAAAGATTTAGCTGTTACCGGAAAAAGCACCGCAAAAGAACATTATAACGCTCCGGGCTGGGTATTGCACCACAATACCGACTTGTGGCGCGGTACAGCGCCTATCAATGGTGCCGATCATGGTATTTGGGTGAGTGGAAGCGGTTGGTTGAGCCAGCATTTGTGGTGGCATTACGAGTACACCGGTGATAAAAAGTTTTTACAGGAAACGGCTTACCCGATTATGAAAAGTGCAGCCGAGTTTTATGCGGCTTATCTTATTCCGCATCCTAAACATCCACAGTGGTTAGTAAGCGGTCCGAGCAATAGTCCCGAAAATGGTGGATTGGTAATGGGGTCAACAATGGATCATCAAATTATTCGTGATTTATTTACAAATACAATTGAAGCTGCAAAGGTATTGGGAGTTGATACTGATTTTGCTAATATGTTGAGCGAGAAAAAATCGAAAATAGTTCCTAATCAAATTGGTCGTTACGGACAGTTGCAGGAATGGGTGGAAGATAGAGACGACCCCAAAAGCGAACACCGCCACGTTTCGCACTTGTGGGGCTTGCATCCGGGACGCGAAATATCGCCACTTACCACGCCCGAATTAGCGGAAGCTTGCCGTGTTACGCTCAAACATCGCGGCGACGAAGGCACAGGTTGGTCGCGTGCATGGAAAATCAATTTTTGGGCACGTTTACTCGATGGCGACCATGCGTATCTTATTCTGAACAATCTTATTGTGCCATCGCTCAATACCGATAATGTGGACATGGTCGAAGGTGGTGGTTTGTATGCCAATTTATTCGATGCGCATCCGCCATTTCAGATTGATGGAAACTTTGGCGCGACTTCGGGCATTACCGAAATGCTGCTTCAAAGCCATTTACGCGACCAGAACGGCGATTATTACCTTGATATTTTACCGGCATTACCCACTAAATTTGCCAATGGGAAAATTACAGGACTTGTTGCCAAAGGTGGTTTTGAAGTAAATATTGAATGGAAAAATAATGCGTTGACGAAATTGCAGGTTGTATCTAAAATTGGTAATAATCTGAATGTTAGATACAAAGGCAAAGTTTCAAGTTTGAAAACGGCGAAGGGGAAGAAATATACGTTTGGAGTTGAGGATTTAAAATGATAAAAAATAATTAATGACCAATTCAATGAAATCACATCATTTAAAAATACTTGCAACGCTTTTTTTTCTGGTTTTTACTCTAAATCTTATCAGTCAAAAAACCACAAATATCGACTGGCCTCAGTTTATTGGCCGGCATGATTTGGTATTTGAGCAACTGCCGCTGCAATGGAACGAAGGCGCTTTTGTGGGTAACGGACAGGTGGGGATGATGATGTACGCCACGATGAAAGACAATCGCATCGATTTTCATATTGGTCGCCAGGATGTGACTGACCACCGCAAAGCACCCGACCGTAAAACCTCGATGGGCGTACCCGGAGCATCTGTAATGTTCGATTTTCCGCGCTTGGATATTGGTAGAATGGCTTTGCGACCTGCTGGAAAAATATTATCCGGTTCGTTGCGACAGGATTTGTGGAATGCCGAAATTCGTGGGACGATAGTTACCGATTTGGGCACAATTACGCTTCGGGCTTACACGCCATACAATAGAATGGTGAATGTTATTGAGCTCACATCAACCGAAATAGCAGACGGAAAACCTGCAAAATACAACTGGGAATTTCGTCCGGGCAATCCCGCTTCGCCTCGCGTTCAGGTTTTTCCGTGGAGCGATAAAAACTATGTAACCAATCCAAAACCCGTTTTATCGTCCGAAAAAGGGATGAATAGCTGCGTGCAATCGTTGTTGGCCGGTGGTGATTATGCAACTGCGTGGCATGAGCAATCTGTCAAAAATAATTCTTCAACACTCTATGTGGCCATTGCCAACGAAGTTCCTGCGGTCAATAAATCGAAGACGGTGGCTGAAAATACCATTCGTGAAGTATTGAAAACCAAAATGAAAAAGATGGAGAAAGAGCACCGTAACTGGTGGCAAGCTTTTTACCAAAAATCGTTTTTATCCATTCCCGATGCACAAATGGAGTCGTTTTACTGGATACAAATGTATAAAATGGCAACTTGTTCGCGCCCTGATGGTCCTGCTTTGGATTTGTTTGGCCCTTATTTCAGGGTGAGTCAGTGGCCGGGTTTGTGGTGGAATTTGAATGTGCAACTTACTTACTGGAATGTACTGCAAAGCAATCATTTGGAACTGGGTGAAAACCTGATAACATTGGTTGACAGTCAGTTCGAATCCTTGTTACGTACGTTTGACAACCCCAAATTAGGCGATTTTACATGGACTATGCACAACTATTGGTTGCAACTTCGGTATGGCGGAAATTGGCAGGTGCTGAACGAAAAATGGCTGCCAAAAGCCATTCAGATTTCAAAATTATACGAAAAACGCCTCGTTCGAAACGATAAAGGTCAATTGGAAATGACCGAAATGGAATCGCCTGAATACGAAGGTTTTAAAACATACAAAAATTCGAGTTACAACTTAGCTTTGTATCGTTGGTTGCTTACGGCCATGATAGAATGTTCCGAAAAAAATAATTCGACTCAGCCTGAAATAGCGCAATGGAAAACTACTTTAAATGCGTTGATTACGCTACCAACCAACGAAAACGGTGTAATGATTGGAAGTGAACAGGGGTTGGACAAATCGCACCGCCATTATTCGCATTTATTGGGCTTGTATCCGCTTTTTGTGCTGAACCCCGACAATGAAAACGACCGCAAACTGGTGGATAAATCTGTTGTACATTGGCACCAAATTGGCGGCGGAAAAGAATTGGCCGGTTATTCGTTTACAGGTGCTGCTTCGTTGTATGCTGCATTGGGTAGAGGCAATGATGCTGAGGCTATTATGCACCATTTTCTGAATGGGAATATTGGTATAAGTTTGTTGCTGAGCAATACATTTTATGTAGAAGTGGGCGGTAAAAATCCGGTGATTGAAACGCCGCTGAGTGCTGCCAATGCCATTTCGGAAATGTTGTTGCAAAGTTGGGGTGGCAAAATTCGTATTTTCCCCGCCATGCCCGATAAATGGCAGGAAGCATCCTTCGATAAATTGCGCACACAAGGTGCATTTTTGGTAAGTGCCGTACGTAAAAACGGACAAACGCAATGGGTTAAAATCAGGAGTTTGGCAGGTGAGCCTTGCATTGTGAAAATTCCGGGTTGGACAAAAGTTTTTTTGAAAAATAAAGGCCGAAAAATCACATTTACGACTTTGCCAAATAATGAATTTTTGTTGGACTTAAAAACCGGTGAAGAAGTAATACTTTTGCCCGAATCGAATTCGAAAATTGTCCTCGTTGATCCAATAAATCTACCGGCAAATAAATTTAATTTCTACGGAGTAAAAAAAGGCAGAGAACTGAAATGGGATCAGAATTGGCAATTGCCGGAATATACGCTCTGATTCTTATGATTTTATACGCTTATTGTTATCATTCTAACCCTAAAAAAGATTCGAAAATGTGTATTTTTGAAACCTAAAATAGTTCAAATTAAATACAATGAGATTATCACTGCCAGGTTTATTGGTTTTAAGCTGTTTTTTGTTTGCTTTTAGTGCAAATGTTAAGACTAAAAGTGTGGTTGCAAACGATTTTAAATCTGTTGCAATTCCCTTTCGACCCAACGAAGTAAAGCTAAGTCCGTCGTGGTTGCTCGAACGCGAAAAACTCAATTTAAATTACCTTTATAAATTGGATACCGACCGTTTGCTCCACAACTTTCGGGTGAATGCCGGCATACCTTCTACAGCCAAAAACTTAGATGGCTGGGAACACCCGACAGTGGGTTTGCGTGGCCATTTTACTGGTCATTATTTATCGGCTTGTGCTTCGGAAATTGCCAATAATGGCGATACTTTGCTTCTGAATAGGCTGAATTATATGGTAGATGTGTTGGCGGAATGTCAGAAAAAATTAGGCGGCAAATACCTGAGCGCTTTTCCCGAAAGCGATTTTGAAATGCTTGAAAAACAATCCGGTTTTGTGTGGGCACCGTATTATACTTATCATAAAGTAATGCAAGGATTATTAGATGTTTATACGCTTGCCGGAAATAAAAAAGCATATCAGTTGGTGCTAAATATGGCCGATTATGTGCAGGGGCGCATGGAAAAACTATCGCCCGAAACCATCGAAAAAATGCTTTTCACGCCCAATGCCAATCCTCTCAACGAGGCTGGTGCCATGAACGAAGTTATGCATAATTTGTATGCTGTTTCGCACGACCCGAAACACTTGAAACTTGCTAAAGTTTTCGACCGCGATTGGTATGCAAAACCATTAATTCAAGACAAAGATATATTGGCCGGATTGCACTCCAATACGCATATTGTGTTGGTAAATGGTTTTGCCAAACGATTTGAAAACACAAAAGAGGCTGATTATCAAAAAGCAACAAAAAACTTCTGGGAAATCTTGAGCAATCACCATTGTTATGTGAATGGTTCGAGTAGTGGTCCACGCCCGATTCCGACTACTCCTACTGCTATTAAAGGTGAACATTGGGGATTGCCCGATCGCCTGAGCACCACGCTTACCGACGAAATAGCCGAATCGTGTGTTACACACAATCACCAAAAGCTCACATCCTCACTTTTTAGTTGGACTGCCGACCCGCGCTATGCCGAAGCGTATATGAACACATTTTACAATGCTGTGTTACCAACACAAAATCCCGAAAACGGAAATGTGGTGTATCATCTACCGCTTAGTTCACCACGACAAAAAAAATACCTGAGCGAATCTGATTTTCGTTGTTGTAATGGAACAGGAATTGAAGCATTCACGCATCTCAATTCGAATATTTATTTTCATAATACGGATAATTTGTGGGTGAATCTTTTTATTCCTTCCGAACTTACTTGGAGCGAAAAGCACGTAAAAATTGAACAGACTACAGATTTTCCACAGTCAACTAAAACGGAAATAAAAGTAAAATGCGAACAAAAAACAAGCTTTGCGATGAAAATTTTTATACCCTCGTGGGCAAAACAAAAAACTAATATACTTCTGAATGACAAGCCATTGAGTATAAAAACGAAAGCCAGTTCGTTTGTTACAATTCAACGTGAGTGGACAAATAACGATAAAGTGTTGATTGACTTTAAATTCGATTTTCGCATTGAATCAATGAAAGACAACTCAACTATTTTTGCCATATTTTACGGTCCTATAATGTTGGCATTCGAAACTGGTGATGAATTGATTCTAAAAGGAAAGCAGGAAGATATTTTGAAGTCGATAAAAAAAACGGATAATGAAATGACTTTCTCATTACTAAATAAGGGCATTTACTATAAATTAAAACCTTTTTATAAAATAAATAAAGAGTCGTACGGAGTTTACGCCTCTATCCGAAATGAGTATTAATTTAAACTCTTGTTACAATAAATTCAATTTTTGATATAAGATTGAACCTTTTTGACCAAATTGTACACTTGAAAGTTCAAAAATTTTTCATATTTTTATGCACAGAAAAAATTAATAATAATAATCAATAAAATCAGAATGAAACGAACATGACAAAATTTATTCTATTTTGACCCACAGGGGCATGATTAAATTTTGTTTTGTGAGTTCCATCTGACAAGTAAAAAATCAATTTTAAACAGATGAAAAAACTCAATTTCGCCCTATTTTTGAGTGCACTATCACTAATGGTGAGCGCACAAAATGACGAATGGAAAAACCCGGAACAAAATGAGGTAAACCGCTTACCCATGCGTGCTCATTACTTTCCGTACGAAAGTATGCAAATGGCTCAAAGGAACATTCCTACCGAATCGGCTAACTATCAAACTCTGAATGGACTATGGAAATTTTATTGGGTGAAAGATGCCGACAAACGTCCGATGAATTTTTACAAACCCGATTACGAAGATGCCGGTTGGAATCTATTAAACGTACCCGCCCTTTGGGAAATGAATGGCTATGGTGACCCTGTATATGTGAATATTGGTTTCCCATGGAAAAGTCAAGTCTGGGTAAATCCTCCTGTGCCTCCTATCGTAAACAATGCTGTAGGTTCGTATCGACGGATTATTGATATTCCGCAAAACTGGAGTGGCAAACAAGTGATTGCACATTTTGGTTCGGTAACATCCAATATGTACCTTTGGGTAAATGGTAAATATGTAGGTTATAGCGAAGATAGTAAACTCGAAGCTGAATTTGACATTACCAATTACCTTGTAAAAGGTAAAAATCTAATCGCATTTCAGGTTTTCCGCTGGTGCGATGGTACCTTCCTCGAAGATCAGGACTTTTTCCGTATGACAGGCGTGGCGCGTGACTGCTACCTGATAGCACGCAACACACAAAGCATAGAGGACATCCGCATTACTCCCGATTTGGTTAACGATTACAAAGATGGCGTGCTTACAATCAATACATTACTTTCAAAAGCAGCTTCGGGTTTAACTGTTTCGCTCGAACTGAAAGATGGTGACAAAACAGTGGCTACGGCAACACAAAAAGGTGGCGGCAAAGCGATTTTCAATCTAAGTAATCCAGAAAAATGGTCGGCTGAATCACCTTATTTATATCGACTTTTTGCGACATTAAAAGATAAAACCGGCAAAGATGTGGAGGTTATTACCCAACAAGTTGGATTCCGAAAAGTGGAGATTAAAGATGCGCAGTTGTTAGTAAATGGAAAACCCGTATTAATTAAAGGTGCTAACCGCCACGAAATGGATCCAAGCACTGGTTATGCTGTTTCGCGCGAACGCATGTTGCAAGACATTCGGATAATGAAGGAGTTGAATATCAATGCAGTGCGCACTTGTCATTACCCGGATGATAATTATTGGTATTACCTCTGCGATAAATACGGTTTATACATGGTTGCTGAGGCCAATGTGGAATCGCATGGAATTGGTTATGGTGAAAATACCTTGGCAAAAAACAAAACTTTTGCCTTGGCACATCTGCAACGTAATGAGCGAAATGTGCAGCGGAATTACAATCACCCTTCCATAATAGTATGGTCGTTGGGTAACGAAGCGGGAATGGGACCAAACTTTGATGCTTGTTACGATTGGATTAAAAAAGAAGACCCGAGTCGTCCTGTACAGTACGAACGTGCTGGCAAAGGCAAATCTACAGACATATATTGCCCTATGTATTTGGGATACGAGGATAGTGAAAAATATGCTCAAAGCAATCCCGAAAAACCACTTATACAATGCGAATATGCTCATGCTATGGGTAATTCGCAAGGCGGATTTAAAGAATATTGGGATATTATTCGCGCAAATCCTAAATTTCAAGGTGGTTTTATCTGGGATTTTGTAGATCAATCATTGCACAAAAAAAATGCAAATGGAATTGATATTTATGCATATGCAGGCGATTATAATAAATACGACAGTCGCGAAGATCAGAATTTTTGTAACAACGGTTTGATTAGTCCCGATCGCAAATACAATCCACACGCATACGAGGTTCAATATTTCTATCAAAACATATGGGTTACACCTGTTGATTTGCAAAAAGGATTGGTTTCAGTTTACAACGAAAATGTATTCCGCAGCCTTGAGAATTATTTTATGGAATGGAAAATTTTGGTAGATGGTATAGCAGTTGAATCGGGTGTGGTGAGCAACATTCAAGTGGCGCCAAAGCAAAAAACACAAGTACAATTGACTTATTCTGCTCAAAATTTACCAAAGGATAAAGAGCTTTTACTCGATGTGGCATTTAAACTAAAAAAAGAA
Source organism: Paludibacter jiangxiensis (assembly GCA_945870155.1). Lineage (GTDB taxonomy): Bacteria > Bacteroidota > Bacteroidia > Bacteroidales > Paludibacteraceae > Paludibacter > Paludibacter jiangxiensis_A. Next base: position 10,273 of record CAMBSB010000071.1, read on the forward strand.
GAACAACTTTTGCCTGCCGGTTTCGTAGTAGCAACTAATCAGTTAGTTATCAATGCATACAAGGCAAAACCAATAGTTGTAGCAAATATTCAAGCCGATAATAATACCGCTATTGTACTACCCGAAATTCAAAATTCAAATCAGAAATGTACAGTGGTAAAAGGTGTTGATTTTCAGATTGATTTCAACAAAAGAACAGGATTTATCGAAAAGTATTGCGTTGCAGGTGTGGATTTATTGACAAGCGATGCTGCCTTGAGTCCAAACTTTTGGCGCGCTCCAACCGACAACGATATGGGTGCTAGTTTGCAACTAAAACAAAAAGTATGGCGCAATCCGGCATTGACTTTAAAAAGTTTAAAAGCAAATACAGTGAATGGATTAGTTGAAGTAAAAACTGAATACGAACTGAAAGAAGCCTCGGCAAAATTATTTATCGACTATGTTATTAATAATCAGGGTGCTGTTAAGGTAACTCAAAAAATGGTGGCCGACAAAGAAGCGAAAGTGGCTAATTTATTCCGTTTCGGTATGCAAATTCAAATGCCAAAATCGTTTGAGCAAATCAAGTTCTATGGTCGCGGACCAAGTGAAAATTACATCGACCGCAACAATTCTACATTCTTAGGTATTTACAACCAATCAGTTAGCGAACAGTTCTACTCTTACGTTCGTCCGCAGGAAACAGGTACCAAAACCGACATACGCTGGTGGAAACAAACAAACGTAGCTGGCAAAGGATTGGAATTTGTAGCCGAAACACCATTTTCAATTTCGGCATTGCATTATACGGTTGCCTCACTCGACGATGGTGATGAAAAAGACCAACGTCACTCGCCCGAAGTTCCTGAAGCCAACCTCACCAATATCTGCATCGACAAAGTGCAAATGGGATTGGGTTGTGTAAACAGCTGGGGAGCTACTCCGCGCTGGGAATATCAGTTGCGATATCAGGATTATGAGTTTACATTTGTTATGAAACCAATAAAATAACAGACCCCGCCAACCCCTGGCCCCTAATGGGAAACAAGTTACTTTTGTCTCTTATTTAATGAGATATTAATCAGAGAACCCAGGTACTATTATTCCCCTTTAGGGGTTTGGGGTGATTAGGGGTTTTTTCCATCATGAAAAAAACCACGCTTACATTATTTAGTATTTTACTTTTTTCAACTCAATTATCAGCACAGCTCAGACCACTTCCATACATTATGGACATGGTGCACAATAATCCTGGTGATGCGCTGTATGTAAGTAAATTCAATGACCCCAAGGTGTTGAAAAAAATGGGTTTTAATTCCAAATCCTATTTCCTGTTCGATTCGCCCATGTTGGCCATCAATTGGGATGCATTAAGTCCCGATATTTTGCCAAAAGGTTCGCCCGATAGGCTTTGGGTGGAGAAAAAAAACCATCGATTGGATAGCATATACACAGCCTGCAAAAAAAATGGTATTGATGTATATGCTATGAGCGATTTGGTGCTTTTCCCAAAACGATTAATTGAAAAATATGGTATTGAGAAAACGTTTGGAATTCCTTCCGATTCGTTGACTGAAAAATTATTGCGTTTTCAGGTACGCGAAATGTTCAAACAATTTCCTCAAATGGACGGTATAGTTGTTCGCATTGGCGAAACTTATCTCGAAGATGCCCCTTTTCACAAAGGTCATATCGAGAATAAAGACAATGCCGATAAAACAATTATTCCGTTGATAAATATTTTGCGCGATGAAATTTGCGTAAAACTCAACAAAAAGCTTATTTTCCGTACGTGGTGGGCTTTCGATACCGATGTCAAAAAATACGAATACATTAGCGAAAAAATTGAACCGCACAATAACTTGGTTATCAGTATTAAACATTGCGAAGGCGATTTTCATCGTGGCAATACCTTTAGTAAAGTGTTGGGGTTGGGTCGTCATCAGCAATTGGTGGAAGTACAATGTGCACGCGAATACGAAGGAAAAGGAGCATACCCAAATTACATAGGACGTGGCGTTATTGATGGATTCACTGAACACGATTACCGTAAAAAAGAAGGCAAAATTTCGAATATAAAAGAGCTGTATGCCACCGGTAAAATGGTGGGAATGTGGACTTGGAGCCGTGGTGGAGGTTGGGAAGGACCTTATGTTAAAAATGAACTTTGGTGTGAGTTAAATGCTTGGGTAATGGCTCAATGGGCAAATAATCCAACTGAATCGGAAGAATCAATTTTTAATCGCTATGCACGCAAAGTGCTTAAACTAAACAAAAAAGATGCTGCGAAATTCCGTCGAATTGCACTTCTCTCAGACTCTGCCACCTTACGTGGAATGCGAAGTGTAGCTTTTCCGAATGATGTTTTTGCAATGTGGGTGCGCGACGAATATATTACTTTCCCTGTATTGCCCAAAGATCCTAAAAAAGCAGCGGTAATTGTGGCCGAAAAAGTGGAGGCCGAAAAAATGTGGGATGAAATTGTGGATTTATCCAAACAAATTAAGTTTAAAGATAAAACTACCGGACGTGTAGCGTTGGTAACTTGTGAGTATGGTCGACAAATGTATCGTATTTTCAATGCACTTTTCCAACTCTCGTCGATAGATGCTGGTTATTCAACTGCTGATAATACCAAGAAATATATTGCCCAGTACGATAATGCCTGGGAAATTTTACAATCCTTACCAAAACAATATCCTGCTGAATGTCCAAGCTTGTTCTCCAAAACTACCATTCGTAGAACATGGCCAACAGCTGCAGACACCAAAGTGAACGAAATGCGTAAAAAATATTTTTTTGAGTTATGAGAAAATCACTGTTATTTAGCCTGTTAGTACTTACTTGCTGCATTTCGGCACAACAAACCGCTTTAGAATCGCAGTTTCTGAATCCGCCTCCCACTTCAAAACCGTATGTGTGGTGGCATTGGATGGGTTCTAACTTTTCGAAATCAGGTATTACCAAAGATTTGGAAGCCATGAAAGAAATGGGAATTGGCGGTGCAACTATCTTTAATTTGAGCTCGGCCGTGCAGGAAAGTCATGCGCCAACACAGAATAATCCGTGGCCGGAGCAAACTTACCGTAGTCCCGCATATTGGGATGCCATGAAACATGCTGCCTCGGAGGCCCAACGATTGGGTTTGGAAATTGGTTTGCACAATACGGTTGGTTATTCTACTACCGGTGGTCCGTGGATTGACGAACCGCGCAGCATGCAACAATTAGTGTGGAGCGATACCACCATTCTGGGTGCTGACAGTAAAACACCGATTTTGCTAAACTCGCCAAAACTTGTTGCTAACGAAGGCTGGGGAGCTGCCGGACGAAAAATATCGTTTTACAAAGATTTGATGGTGTTGGCAATTCCTGCTGATAAAAGTGATTTGTCGATTGCAAATGTACTGAACCTCACTACTCAATACGACCCGATTAAGGGGCTTCAATGGAAAGTTCCAAAAGGTGAAAAATGGATTATTTACCGCATGGGGCATGCTTCAACCGGTCGTCCACCGCATCCTGTGCCCGACGAATTGATTGGCAAAACCCTTGAGGCCGATAAAATGAGCTTGGAGCAAACCGTTTTTCATTGGAATACAGTGCTCGACCCTGTTAAGCAATATTTAGGAGCGTATTTGGGAAAATCATTTAAACACATGTTGATAGATAGCTACGAGGCCGGAAATCAAACATGGACTCCTAACTTTACGGAAGAATTTATAAAGCTAAAAGGCTACGATCCAACACCGTGGTTGCTCACTTTTGGTAAATCAATTACCAATTTTTCAAAAACGACATTGCCTCGTACTTTAGGCACTGCCGACCAAACCAAACGTTTTGAATGGGATTACAACGACGTGATAAACACGCTGTTTATCAACAATGGTTTTAAAACAGGCAAAAAAATGCTGAACGATAATCAGTTGGCATTGCAATGGGAACCTTATGGTGGACCATTTAATACCCAACAAGGTGTAGCCATGTCTGATTTGCCTATGGGTGAATTTTGGACATTTCAAAATGGTATGATCAATGCAAATATTCCTGCAGCAGCTCGAGCCAATGGAAAAACCATAGTTGGTGCGGAGGCTTTTACAAGTACCCCAACATCAAGTAAATACACCGAAGATCCTGCCATGTTAAAGTATTCGGCCAACGGAGCTTTTGCCTCAGGTGTTAATCGTTTAATTCTTCACCATTGGGTACATCAACCATTCGACGATAAATACCAACCGGGCATGGGCATGGGTTGGTGGGGAACGCATTTTGGACGTTACCAAACCTGGGCTCAATCGGGCAAAGCCTTTTTTGATTATCTGGCTCGTTGTCAGGCGCTTTTGCAACAAGGTGAAGGAGTGGCCGATTATCTTTGTGTCGAAAATCTGACAGGTTATGCTGATGTTATTTCAATCAATGACTTTTTAGCTGACAAAATTAGTATCAAGGATGGAAATGTTGTGTTGCCTTCTGGTCGTGTTTATCCGTTTATTGTATTTACCAACAGTGTAATGCTTCCCGAAGTGGCTCTAAAAATCAAAGAGTTGGTAGCAGCTGGGGCAACAATTGTTGCTCCAAAACCAACTAAATCGCCAAGTTTGGTCAATTATCCGGCTTGCGATGATGTTTTGAAGGCATTAGGAGAAGAAGTTTGGGGTAATAATTCAACAAATAATTACGGCAAGGGATTTATTTACACTAAATTAGATGATGCCATAATCAAATTCAAGATTACTCCTGACTATGAAGTTGAAAAGGCTGAAAAAGCCGATGACATTAAGTTGAGTCACCGCCGAGCCAATGGAAGTGATATTTATTATGTGGCTAATGTGAATAAAACTACAGCTCAAAACATTTCCATTTCGTTTCGCATTGCGGGCAAACAACCGGAACTGTGGCAGGCCGAAGATGGCTCGATGCGCAAAGCGGCTGTGTGGTGTGAGAAAGAAGGACGTACTTCCGTAAATTTGGATTTAGGTGGATTACAAACTATCTTTGTGGTGTTTCAAAAGCAAAGTAGTGTCGCTGACATTCTTAAAGCTAATGCTACTTATGATTCGGGCATACAAAAAGCAATCAGCATTAAACCAACATCAAGTAAAGTAATTGTAGGTGAATGGAATGTTGCTTTTGTGCCAAAATTGGGAACGCCATTTCAACGAAATTTCCCTGAATTAATTGATTTCAGCAAACATGCCGACAAAGAAATTATGTATTTTGCGGGAACAGCAACCTATGTCAAAACGTTGAAAATCAGTAAAAAAGAATTTACAAAAGGAAAACGCATTGTGCTCGATTTGGGTGAAATGAACGATTTGGCGAAAGTGAAGATTAACGGTGTGGATAAAGGAACCTTGTGGTATTCACCTTTCAAAGTGGACATTACCGATGCGCTAAAAAATGGTGATAATATTATTGAAATAGCCGTAACCAACAACTGGGCAAACCGCCTGATTGGCGACGAAAAAGAACCTGCCGACTTTGAATGGGGTAGTGATCGTGGTGTAGATAAAGGACATGCCATGAAGGCCTATCCTGATTGGTTCTTGAAAAACGAACCACGTCCGTCGCAAGGTCGCAAAGCATTTACTGTTTGGTACTACTACCGCGACAACAGCGCACTACAACCGGCAGGATTGGTTGGTCCGGTAAAATTAGTAAGTGTGGGTGAAGTCAGACTTTAATATGCTTTTTTTAAAAATGTAATTCTTTAATAACCAATCAATTAAAACTAAAATTTAAAATGAAAAAACTCACTATTCTGTTTTTTTGCTTTTTTGTACTTGCTGTTCAGGCTCGTGTTATCGAAAATCCAAAATACACATTTCGAAAAACAACAGACATACAGATTATTAAACTTGAGTTGTTGGATACAGCTACAATTTTGACTTTTAAAGTGACCAACCCTCAGAACGCTATGTTGGCCAAAAATTCGTATATTCAATTGTCGAATAGTGTGGAGAAACTGCTTATTCGTTCAGTAGAGGGCTTACCTGCGCCAATAGGAGTGCGTTGGAATTTGAAGACTAACGATCCGGTTATATTTTCAGCAAATTTTCCAGCTATTGATTCTAAAACTGAGAAAATTGATTTTACAGAACCTTTTACCAGCGAAGGACAACCCTGGCAGTTTTTTGGCATTAAAATAAACGAACATCAAAGAACTTCACCATTGCCGGTTGAGCTCGAAGGGGCTTGGTTGAAAACGGATGGAAGCAATTTGTTGCACTTAGCTCTTTACGAGAACAATGCAGTGTATAATGCTCAGGTTTGGCAGTACGAAAAAATTCAGAATACTGATAAATCTACTGATATAGTATTAAAGCTTAATGGTGAAACAGTTAAACTATCGGTAAATCTTTCTAAAAACAAGCAGTTGAGTATTGTTGAGGCAAATAAAAAAACAGAAATACTTTGTTCATTAAACAAAACAAAAAATGCCAATTATAAACCAGCAGATAACCAGCCTTATGCCGAAAATATATTTAGCACAGACACAGCCATTTATTGTGGTTTTATACATGGATTTACGCCCAATATGCCTCGGAATTTTTCATTTAAATACGAAAATATTATAAACGGAGAGGATTTTCAACAACCGGTTTTTATAGACGAGGACGGCTATTTCGAATCAAAAATAGCTTTAAATTATCCGACTATGTTTACTATTTACTTTAGTGGTATTGGTAACGAACGAATTCTCTTGGAACCTGGCAAAAGACTTTTCCAACTGCTATCTTTTGAAAAACTGGGTGCAAACGATTCTATTTATGGCAATCATAATTGTCATTTTATGGGCGATAATGCCGAGTTGAGCGAAGAAATTCATGTTGTAATTGGCAAAAATGAAGAACTTTGGCGCAGACACAATCTTATTCCTTCAATTAGTATTGATTCATTGGTACTTATAGCCGATAATGACTATAATTCGGACATGAAATTACTTGAAAGTTACAAAAAAGAAAAAAATCTAAGTTCAAAAGCATTAGCTGTTTTGAATGTTAATATTGGCATGAAGCGAGCGTCTTTACTTTCGGATTATTTAGAGCTAAAAGTTAAATCCTTGATGAACAAGCCTGAAGGTGTAAAGAAAGTAAGGGCAATAAATAAAGCTTATGTTGATTCTATTGCAGCAGTTTCGTTTGTCGAAACTACCAAACAAAAACCGTTAGCAATTCTCGATTACCGTTTTGCAGCTACATTTCGTAAAATATTTTCAAACAATTATTTAATTCCGCTGTCTATTATGAAAGCCACACAATGGACTATGTTTGAACAAATTGGCAAAATGAATGTGCAATTATCAAAAGAAGATAAAGCATTGATTGATACCATTGCATCTATTCCTGTATCGAAAAGAGATACAAGCACTTACAAGCAACTTTTACCCAAAATTGTTCCGTTTTTAATTGCTCATTCTACTGAAGTAAAAACATTATTAGATGAAATTGGCAACAATACTTTACTCAATTCGGCTCAGTCTGTATATGGTAACAATGCGTTAATGACTGAAATAATTCGTGCACACTTGGTGGTTAAAAAGATAAAGAAATTCACCTTTCTTACTGATGAACAACTGATTGCGCTCAATAAAGAAATTTCAAATCCTGTAATTTTAGCAAGTATAAAAAGCGAAAATAGCAAAATGTTGGCTAAAATTGCTTCGAACAAAGAAAAACGCAATTACAAAGTTTTGCCTACTCCTAATGTTGATTCAGAAAGTATGCTACCTAAATTGCTTGAACCATTCAAAGGGAAAGTGGTATATCTGGATTTTTGGGCAACATGGTGCGGGCCATGTATGCGTAATATAGCCGAAATGAAGCCTTTAAAGGAAGAAATGAAAAGTCAGAATGTAGCTTTTGTGTATGTAACGGGCGAGTCATCGCCTCTTAAAACTTGGGAAAACGTGATTCCGGATATTGATGGAACGCATTACCGACTATCGGCAAAACAATGGGATGATGTATGTAAAAAATACAATGTGGCATCCATTCCTCATGCCATGATTTTTAACCAACAAGGCGAAATGGTTACACCCAAAATACAAGGTATGCCAAACGATGAAGTGAAAACATTATTGTTAAGTACTTTGGGCGTGAAAAAAGTGCTTACAACCGAAAAATCGCTTGATGGCGAAAAGGTCTTTGCTGTAGTGGAAAAAATGCCTCAGTTTCCAGGTGGCGATAGTCAACTTATGTCATTTATTAGCAGCAATCTACGTTATCCCGTACAAGCGCAGCGTTCAGGAATTCAAGGACGAGTATTGGTACAATTTGTAGTGGATAAAGACGGAAAAGTAAAAAATGCAAAAGTGCTAAGGTCAATAAATTTTGATATGGATGAAGAAGCTTTGCGTGTGGTTGGATTAATGCCAAAGTGGATACCGGGTGAGCAAAAAGGTGAAAAAGTAGCTGTTTCTTACGTTATTCCCATCAATTTTAAATTGCGATAGAACTATTTTTAAATCTGAATAAATAAATCATTTAAAATCAGAATATATATATATATGAAATTCTTTTTTCGTTGTACTTTTCAATTGATAGTAATTTTATTATTTACTTTAAATGTTACAGCGCAGCACGATGGCAAACGATGGGGCGATTTGGGGAATGGTCGCTACCGCAATGTAATACTTCCGGCCGATTACAGTGACCCCGAAGTGCTGCGTGTGGGTAAAGATTATTACCTGATTTCGTCGACCTTTCAGTTTTCGCCCGGAATTGTGATTATGCATTCGCGCGACCTTGTGAATTGGAAAACAATTGGTTCGGTGATTAAAGACTTGCCAAAAGAATTGAAGGATGATCGGTTCGACTGGCGCGTGATGGATCATTACGATAAAGGTGTGTATGCAGCTTCGCTTCGCTTCCACGAAGGTCAATTTTGGTGTTATTTTACTACGTACAATAAAGGTGGAATGTATGTTGCAACAGCCAAGAAAATAAAAGGGCCATGGAAAGTCGAACTTATAAAGGACATGAACGGAAAAGAACTTTCGGGCATAAATTGGGACGATAATTGTCCACTTTGGGACGAAGACGGGAAAGCGTATATGATTGCCAGTAATCCGGGCGAAAATTGGTTTCCGATACTTTTTCAAATGTCATGGGACGGTAAAAAACTGCTCGATGGCGATTTGGAAAAGATGAAAATAAAAACCATGGATCAAACAAACCGTGGGACTTATATTTTGCCTCACGCCACCTGGGGCGAAGGAAATAAAATTTTCAAACGCGATGGCTATTATTATGTATATCATAATCAATGTTTTCCGCCTGACTATGACCGACGTGCTACCATTGCCCGCTCCAAAAATATTTACGGAACAAAACCCGATGGTACGCCCGGAAAAAAGCACGACCCGGGAAAATACGATGTTTCGCCTCAGGGTACAATCAGTTATTTGATGGTTCGCCCCGACAGCACAGGTGGACGATTCGATCAGGGAACAATTATTGACAGTCCCGATGGAAAAAAATGGTATTTCATAACGCATCAAGGCGGTGGCTACGAAAACGGCCGACCAATTAGCTTATTGCCCGTAACTTGGGTTGATGGTTGGCCAATGGCTGGAAAAGACTACGATAACGATAAAATAGGCGAGCCTGTATGGGAGGATGAAAAACCTGTGCAAGGACAAAAACGATCTTTCCCGCAGGGGAGCGACGAATTCAACAAAAAGAAACTTCACCCGCAGTGGATGTGGAATTATCAACCACGCGATGATAAATGGTCGTTGAACGAGCGTAAGGGATATTTGCGTTTGCATGCTTTTAAACCCTTGAAAGAAAATACTTTTTTTAAAGCCGGAAATACAATTTGTCAGCGTTACGTGAAAAGCAATGTTACACAAGCCGATGTGAAAATGGATATTTCGGGTATGACAGTGGGGCAGGAGGCAGGCTTGAGTCATTTTAATGGAGGTTCAAATTATTGCACGTTAAGTGTAAAAATGACTGAAAACGGCAAACGGATTAAGTACAACGATAACGGAAAAATCAGTGAGGGTGAAACAATTTCAACGTCAACTATCTGGCTGCGGTCGGTTGTCGATGGTGAGTCTGTAAATACTTATTTTTACAGTGTAGATGGCGAAAACTTTAAACCCTTTGGTGAGACTTATAAATTACGCTGGGGAGGTTTTAGGGGCGATAATATAGGAATTTTCAACTATAATAACCTTGGTGAGGCAGGTTTTGTAGATATTGACTGGTTTCGGTATCGTTTTTAAAAATCCTTACTATCAATGTGAGGGAGAAACCACAAAAGATTATTTATATAAATCATTCTTAGCTCTTTTTTCTTCGCTTTAAATAATATTTTCAAAATGCATTCTAGATTTTTATGCTAAAATAAATAACCTAAACAAAATAACTTATAACTATCTATTTCAGAATAGGTTAGTGTCTGTTGGTGTCATTCCTTTTCAGGATTTTACCGTTATTATATCGTTAATATCTGTGGTGTATCGCGGCGACAGATTTTCTTGTTTCATTTTCCATACCCTTCCCATATCCTGCGCTGCAAGGCGTATTTTTTGCTGTCCGTATTTTCTATTTAGTTTATCCACCACTTTCATAAGCGAAATATGTTTTACGTTGCGATTCTCGAATAACTTTAGTTGTTGGTTGTCCTCCGGCGAAAAATCCATAACTATAACACCTGCTTTTTTGTAAGCATAGCCTTTTTTGAAAATTCGTTCTAGTCCTTGCTTGGCAAAACCCACCAATTCGATACTTGAATTAGTGGCGTATGGGAGTTTTATAACAATATTCTTGCTGTATTGTTCCATATCTTCTCTAAATCCATTGGTATGAATAAAAATCATGATGCTATTGCAACAAGACTTTTGAGCGCGTAATTTTTCGGCACACGAAACGGCAAAACCGGCTACACGTTCAGCTATTTTTTCATAATCGGTATAATTGGAGTCAAAAGTACGTGTGGTGGCAATGTTTTTTTTGCTTTTAACATCTTCCATTTCAATGGTTGGGATGCCTTGCAAGTCCAGTTTCAAGCGCAATCCCACTACAGTCATATTTTCACGTACCCACTTGTCTTTCAGTTGAGTAAAGTCATAGGCGGTGCGTATATTCATTTCTTGCAGGCGTCGGGCATGTTTTCGTCCTATTCCCCATACATCTTCAATTTTGAGCCATTTTAATGCTTTAATGCGTTGTTCTTCTGTTTCGATGCTGTAAACACCATGGGTGCGTTCGGGAAATTTTTTGGCTATGCGGTTGGCTACTTTGGCTAATGCTTTGGTGGGAGCAAAGCCTACGCTTACGGGTATGCCTGTCCATTGTAGTACTTTTTGTCGCATCTGGAGGCCTATTTCATTCAGGTTATGTAAATCAAAACCCTCAAAATCGAGAAATGCTTCATCGATGCTGTAAATTTCCAGTTTAGGACAAAAAGTTCCCAAAATATCCATCACCCTGTGGCTCATGTCGCCATAAAGTGCGAAGTTGGAGGAGAAAACAGCGATATTTTTTTCGTCCAGTATTTGTTTAAATTGATATGCAGGTGCGCCCATGGGTATTCCGAGGTCTTTTGCTTCGTTGCTACGTGCAATAACGCACCCATCGTTGTTGGATAGTACCACCACGGGTTTGCCACGCAAATCAGGGCGAAACACCCGTTCGCAGGAAGCGTAGAAATTATTGCAATCGATTAAAGCGTACATGGTTTTTCAGAATTATTTTAAACCGTTTTTATAACGTATGTTACAATTCCCCAAATGATTAAATTGTTGTTTTCCTGAACTTTAACCGGACTAAATTCGGAGTTGGCAGGCATAAGCCAAACTCCATCGGGTCTGATTTTGATGCGTTTGAGCATAAATTCACCATCGAGATAACAGATGGCAATTTTGCCATCAATGGGATCGATACTTTTATCAATTATGAGCAAATCACCATCGCTAATGCCTGCATCTTTCATCGATTCTCCTTTTACTTTGGCATAATAAGTTGCCGATGGATGTTTAATAAGGTGTCGGTTCAAATCAATATTTAAATCGATAAAGTCGGTAGCCGGCGATGGAAATCCAGCCCTAACTCCTTCCATAAGCGGTAATTGAAGCTCGGTATCGGTTTGTGCCGAATAAATATCCAGGTTTTTTGAAGTATGTAGTTGTAATGCCGCCATAATCAGACTTTCACCTATTTGTTAAATTTATGTAGATTGTTGGTGTAAAGATAAGCAAAATCGGCAAAAATTGGCGTTAAAAGAGGAGGGAAAATTGAATAATTTGAAAATGGTTGATTAGTTGATAAGTTAATTAGTTGATTGGTGATTGGTTAATTGGGTGCATCTATTATATTTACAATGGTTATTAAATGTTGAATAATGAATCAGAAAAACAAAATATTTTTGTTACTACTTATCACCCTTCAAGATCTTATAGCAAGGATTTTGTTATAAATAATAGTGTTATATTGCTGATAAATATAAAAATTTCATTCAATTTTATGAACTAACTCTCAAAGATGCACCAAAACGCCCCTCTAATATTTCCCCTTTGGGGGTTAGGGGGTCGGGGTTGGGGGGCTGAGTAGTTGCATTTTTTCTATTGTGGTTTTGTTTTTTTAACTTTGCTGAAAGAATTGTAATGTTAAATAAATTAAATATTTCTTTCGGATTTACGCTAAAATTTAAACGTAAGGATAAGTCTTGAATTTATTTTTTGCAATCCAGCACAATTTTGCATAGAGTTTCAAATTTTTCTTCCTGACTTTGCAGCAATCGGAACTGAGCCAATGACCGTTGCCAGTTATGATGTTCGTGCTGTATTTTGTAGTAAGTATCGCCGTTCAGATAATCGCCCAGAAAGCGTACCAATTGCATGAAGCTGAGTAGTTTTGCTCCAAAAGCCAGATTTTCAAGTTCAATAGGAGTAAGGAAAGTCGCTTTTTTCAGATAACCACTTGTGTACGCTTCGAAAATTGACATGTTTACGCCAATATTGTCTAAATTAGCATCATCTTCGGCACCCGTATTGGCAGCAGTACGCATAAAATCGCCAAAATCGGAAAGTACAAAACCCGGCATTACTGTATCCAAATCCACTATGCAAACCGGTTCATCGTTTTCGTCGAAAAGCATATTGTTTACTTTGGTGTCGCAATGGTTGATTCGTTTTGGTAATTTGCCTTCGCGGAAAAGGCGTTCGGGCAGACACATTTCGTCGGCGCGACTTTCAATTTCGTCCACTAGCCACTGCGATTGAGCTAATCGACCGGCGGCATCAGCTTTTACAGCATCTCTGAATTGCTCCAGACGGAACTCCATATTGTGAAAATTCGGAATGGTTTCAATCAAATCGGAATGAGAAATATCTGACAACATATTCTGAAAATTACCAAATGCCTCACCTACTTTGTAAGCCAACTCAGGCGTAATTACATCGTAACTGTGCGTACCAACCAAATTTACATACATTCGCCAATAAGCCCCTTCGTTATCCTGATAAAACAACTTACCATCGATTGTAGAAACCAACTGGAGCACCTTTTGCTCTAGATTTGTTTCGCCGGATTCGGCTAGTTTCTTTCGCAAATGATTGGTTACAAGCTGAATGTTATTTTGCAAACCTTCCACATTTCTGAAAATATGGTGGTTTATTTTTTGAAGAAAATAAGATTCTCCACCCGGATTTTTACTGTCAACAATAAATGAATCGTTTATATGACCGATTTTCAGAGGGCGAATCTCACCTGTTTCATTTTTTAAGACGAATTGTTGTACTATGTTTTGCATAAGGTTACTTTACTAGAATTTTTGACGTTTTTTTGACGAAACAAATATAGTTATTTTTAATCGGTTGAAGGTACTAATTTTGGCATCGAAATTCAATTGAGTACAATGCTATACCTATTTTTGTACAAAAAATACCATTTATACACTTTTCAAACTCCAATAATAGTAAAAAAAGAATGTCCGGAGATTTTAAATATCCGGACATTCCTTCTTAACACTTAAAAAACTATGTTGATTATCTTAATTCAACAATCACTTGATTATTTTCTAACATTAATTCGAGTGGTATCAGATTGCCCTGAAGTGGTTTTCCATTTAGCGTAATAGAA
>CAMBSB010000072.1 GCA_945870155.1 Paludibacter jiangxiensis
AGCAAAAGAAAATTGAATTGGTTTCTGACTTTGTGCAGCTCAAAGCCGATGGATATTATTTCAACGAAGTAAGTGGAACTACATCATCGGGTCAATTAACACTTTATGCGATAGCTGATATTTCAAAAGTAAATTCGGCGAATATTAATGTATTGACTCATTTAGAAAAAAGTAGAGTTGAATTTTTAGTAAAAGACAAAGGCCTGACATTTGACGAAGCCAAAAAACAGGCACAGACTGAGGTGTTGAAAATTTTTAATTTAGAAATGCCGCTCAATGCGACTTCTGAAAGCATGAATTTATCGGCCGAAGGTGCGAACAATGCCATTTTATTAGCTGTATCGTGTATTTTACAAGGGTCTTTATCCACTGCTGATATGGTGGAATTAATGGCGAATATAATCACCGACATAAAACCCGATGGTAAACTGGATAATACTATGCTGGGGTCGCAGTTGATTGATAATGCCCGCCTAATTTCATTGCCACTTGTTCGTCAACATTTGCTTGCAAAATATGCTGAATTGGGTTTAGGAAATGTGGTAATACCCGATTTTGAAAGTTATGTACAAATATTTAAAACAAAAACCACTTTCACACCCGTGAAATTAATTACCTTTCCGGTATCGGGTTTTTATGGCTTAAATTTGCTTTATGACACAGCCACAAGCTATAATCCCGATATAAGATATTCGATGAAAGCAAATCTCCCGCAAGGAACATCCTTGAAAATAGTCATAAAGGGCAAGAGAAATTCGTGGGGATACGCATTAGCACCGTCACCACAAAATTGGTCAGTAACAACTTATAATAATGAAAGTTCCAGCCAGGAATTTGAAGTTATAGAAAGTAATAAGCCGAATGACTTATTGATAGCCTTAAACAATTCTGCTGAATTCATTACATTAGACTACTACGAAAATGGTGCGACCACACCTACCAAAACAAAACAATTAAACTGTACCGGGACAAAAACCCCGGTTGATAAAATCACATATCCACCAATGGGAATGTTTGTAAATTGGTACAATATTTTGAGCGATTCACTCACTGTAACTCATTCCGGCAAAGTTTACTCTATGTCCGCATTTATTCCTACTGGCAAATCATTGAAAGTAATTATAAAAAGCACTACAAAATCCTGGACGGCTAATCCCGATAGTTTTACACCGATGGGTTGGGTAGTTGGCACATACAATAGCAGCACAATTAGTCAGGACTTTGTTACTTCCGGACCAAAATCAGATATGTCAATAACTTTTGCTCCGTATGCAAAAATTACTATTGAAATATACGAGAATAATGCATTGGTGCCAACAAAAACCCGGTATTTGAATAAGTAAATATAAAATTGCATATATGAGTCTACTCCGAAAAGTATTTTTCTAAACGCAAAGTACGCTAAGTTGCAAAGCCGCTAAGAAAATACAATTTGAATATCAGCACTTTGCGTCTTCGTGTTTTGGCGTTCTTTGCGTTCAAAAATTAAAATTTGACTTTTCGGAGTGGATTCAAGGGTACAATAGACAATTATCTGTCGGTATTTTAAGACTTTATACACTATAATAATGCTTAAAGCATTATTTCTATTGTGAACTATTGATTCTATTGTGCCTACCTGCGGCAGGCAGTTCAAAAAATGATAACTAATTTAATAAGGTAAGATTTTATTATTTGTTAATTTCTACTAAGGTTGAAATATTGAAAATAAGGTTTTTAAATACCAAATACATTGAATTTAGGCAGTTTATCCGGATTTTACAATACGAATTTAATTCTTAAACCTTAGTAGAATATTTTTAACTCTGGAAATCTTTACCTTATTGAATTTAGTCAATTTCGAATTAATGATCGATTTGC
Source organism: Paludibacter jiangxiensis (assembly GCA_945870155.1). GTDB lineage: Bacteria > Bacteroidota > Bacteroidia > Bacteroidales > Paludibacteraceae > Paludibacter > Paludibacter jiangxiensis_A. The sequence continues at coordinate 1,861 of CAMBSB010000072.1, forward strand.
AATTTATTTTTTGATACAACTAAGTATTTGGAAAGATATAACGTACTATAAAATGTTTAAAAAATTAATAGAAAAATAGAACGCGGATAAGCGCTGATTTAGCGGATAAAAAACGGATTTAAATTTCGACAAGTCGAAATGATTTTCAAGCACTTGGCTACATATCAGTCATGCTTGCATGACTTAAATCTGTAATAAATCCGTTCAGATAGAATTCGGGATGTCATCCGTTTTTATCCGCTTAATCCGTTAAATCCGCGTTCTATTCTTTTTAAAAATACGACATTATATTCTGACCACTACTTATTTTTAAAAAAACCCGAATAAAAAATATCAAAAATTAAATTGGATACAAAAACCGATAGGCGGTCATTTTTTTCGATGTAATATCCTTTCCCAATGTTGGGACGGAGCAAAAAATGCATAAATACATCTTTCCCAAACTTGGGAAGCATATAAATATTCATTTTTTGCCTTTCCCAATGCTGGGAATGCATAAAAAACCATTTTTTGCCCTTTCCCAAACTTGGGACGACCTAATTTATGCATTTTTCGACTTTCCCAATGTTGGGACAGTATAAAATATTCATTTTTACTTTTTTCCCAAACTTGGGAAAGCTATTTAAATTTATTTTAAGGATTTCCACAGCGTGTGAAAGCATTTTAAACCGATTCTTAATGTATCTCCAACATAAGATTTTTTCTAAAAATGATTTTATAACTAAAAATTAAACCGTATGTACATCAAAAAAATTTATTTACATGCACTTCAAAACGAAGAACATGCAGGTTTCAACACCTATGTTGATGATTACATTGCCCAAGCAGGTGCATTGGTGCTCAATGTGGTAACACAAGCAGCGGATCATAAACTAAAACTTGATACAGAAAAAACGGTGCTCGATTTGGTACGTAAAAATTCCTACACCCAGCGCTTAGATGCAGCCGAAGTGGCACGCGACAAACCGATTCGTGGTTTTTCCAAAATTGTGAAAGGGATGTTGCACCATTTTAATCCGGCGATGGAGCAGGCAGCAGCCAACATCTACCTTATTATCCAAAAGTTTAGCGATATATGCTATTTGTCCGACGAGAAACAAACCGCTGCTGCCGAGAGCTTTATTTCGGCACTTAAAGCAGCCGGAGCCGACATTACAACTCTTGGCTTAAACGATTGGGTTACCGAGATAGAAGCAAAGCAAATCGCTTACGTGGAGGTGGTAAAAAGCCGTAACACCGAGGAAGATCAACGCCCGGACACCAACATGAAAACGGCTCGTAACGAAACCGACATAAGCTACTTTGCCATTGTAGACCGCATCAATGCATTGATAACCATCGAAGGAGATGCCAAGTACGCAGCGTTTGTTACCAGCCTGAATAACCGCATCGACCAATACAACACGTCTATTACGCAACGCAAAGGCAGAGCCAAAAAAGACCCTGTAGCCTAAGCGCTGGTTCACCCTTTCATCCCCAACGGGCAGTGCAGGTAGAGCTGCCGTATGGGGATGAATTATTTTAAATCAATTCTGTTAATTACCTGAAAAATTATGTTTATATTTGCAGAGTGAAAAAAAACAATAAAACTTCGCATATTGGGAAAAAGAACCGTTTAGTGAACTAAATTTTACAACTAAGGCGGATATATGCGAACAAGGAGTTCGGATAGCGGAAATAAGTTCGCGTAGAAACACGTTAGGCGGCAGTGTAAAAAAGAAAAAAGAAGCTCGACTGTGAGTTTTCAAACTAGAACAATTGAATGTTTGATTCTAAATTGAAAGAAACTAATTCAACCACTAAAATAACGAAATCTAACTAATAATTAAAATAATGTATATATGAAAAAACTATTACTTTCCTTGCATTTTTTAGTGCTTGCTTTTGGAATTTATGCTCAGGACAAGACTTATATTATTGAAATTGAAAGTTTAACTCTTAATTCAGTTAATTTGTCATGGAATAGAGCTGATGGAACTTCAGAAAAGGATGCCAATCAAGCATATACTTCATATTACGTTGAATATGGAATTAAAGGATTTGAAAGAGGCAAAGGTATTACTAATGTAAATTCCTGGGCAGGTACTGTTCTGTACAATCTGATTCCTGATACAGAATATTCTTTTTTTATCAGAAAACAAACGGTTCCTGCAGATTCTTCGGTATGGTTTGAAGAATATAACTTTAAAACACTATGCTGCAATACTACAATATCTAATATTAAAGCCGAAATGGAGTATGCAAACGGTATAAATATCAAAGATATAATTGATGTACACATTAATTTTAATGAAGTTGCAGATTCATACGAATTAGAATATGGTCTGAAAGGGTTTGAAAAGGGCAACGGAATCATATTAAAATCAGATATAAATAGGTTTTCAATTGGCAATACAAATCTACAGTCAAATACCGAATATGACTATTTTATACGGGGAAAATGTAGTGGAGTTTATGGTGAATGGTCACAAAGAAACACTTTTGCAACCACAAATGTTTTTCACTATGCAGGTAGTGAAGCGTTCGATGTTGCTTTTGAGAATATTACAAATAAATCAGCAACAATTCGATGGCAACAGATTGTAGGATCAGCTTCCAAATATTACATAGAATACGGACTCAAAGGTTTTGCGAGAGGAACTGGAAAAATTGAATTAACAAGGTTGAACTATCAATACCTAAACGAATTAGATTCAAACACAGAATATTCGTTCTTTATCAGAAGCTATAACAAAACTTCAACTGAGCCTGTATGGTTTACTGAACATACGTTTAAAACATTACCATGTAACACAGAAATTTCAGGTGTAAAAAGTACTGAAGTATGGACAACCTGTTATTGTGGGGATGGTGCAATTGTAATAGAATGGAATGATCTTGCAGATTCTTATGAACTGGAATACTGGTTGAAAGATTTTCAAAAAGGCACCGGAATTTTAATACAAACAGGAACTAGTTATATTAATATTTCTCCAAATCTTGGTGGCAATGATTATGATTTTTATATTCGTGCTAAATGTAATGGCGTATTTGGCAATTGGTCTGCTAAAAACTCATTTTCCACAACCAACCAAACATATCAGGATATTAAAAATGTTCAAAACTCAAACTTTGAAATCTTCCCAAATCCCGTTGGAGATATATTGAACATAAAATTAAATTCGACTTTCGACATAAACAGTGCTAAAATTTATGTTATTGATTTAATGGGTTTGGTAAGGTATAAATCAGAATACAAAAACAATTATAATCTATCTTCACTACCAGCGGGGACATATATTGTAAGGGTTAAGGATAAACAATCGTCTGAAGCAAAGATTATTCAAAAGAAGTAAATGTAACCAACTTAAAATCAACAGAAACAAACTATACTTAACAAACACCGACCGCCTAATACACGCCTCGTATGTTCATTGGTTGGCTGAAGTGCATTCAGGAAGTAAGCATAAAAAAACAAGGACAACGAAAAAACGAGATAAAATTTAAAACAATATATGGCAAACAGCAAACTGACAAATGCAAGAAACGCAAAAAATGATGAGTTTTATACTCAGTATCATGACATACAAAAAGAAATTGAAGCGTACTTAGAATTTAATCCTAATGTTTTCAATAGCAAGACAGTTCTTTTGCCATGTGATGACCCTGAATGGAGTAATTTTACAAAGTTTTTTGCACAAAATTTTGAAAGGTTTGGACTAAAAAAACTAATAAGCACAAGCTATGCTCCTGAAAGCAAATTATATAGAAGTAAATACGAACCTACTCTTTTTGAAGTTAACGACCCTCAATTTGACGAATATAAAACTGTAAAAAATGGCAAAATTTTCACATTGACAAGAGATAAGTCAGGCGATGGAAAAATAGATGTAAATGATTTAGAGTGGAAGTATTTAAACGGTGATGGCGATTTTAAGAGTAAGGAGATAATAAAGTTGAGAGATGAATCAGACATAATTATTACAAATCCACCTTTTTCATTATTCCGTGACTTTTTAGCTTGGGTCGTTCAAGCAGAAAAGCAATTTGTATTAATTGGAAATATGAATGCAATTACTTACAAAGAATTGTTCCCATCAATAAAGAAAAACAAAGTTTGGTTAGGTGCCACCAACTTTAACAAAGGAATGTATTTTAAAGTACCAAATGATTTTGTATATACAGATTCATACAATTTTGAAAGAGTACAAAATGGAGAAAAAGTTAATCGTGTGCCGGGTGTATGTTGGTTTACAAATATTGACCACGGCAGACGTCATCAACATTTGCCACTTATGTCATTGATAGACAATTTGAAGTTCAGTAAACACAAAGAAATTAAGGGCAAAGATTCATATGACCGCTATGAAAATTATGATGCAATTGACGTATCATTTACAGATGCTATCCCGAATGATTATGAAGGTGTGATGGGAGTCCCTATTACATTTTTAGATAAATATTCACCTGAACAGTTTGAAATTGTAGGAATGTGTGAGAATGAAGACTTATATAAATTGAAAACAAAAGTATATACTACAGCAGAATGTAAGCAAGCATATTTTGATAAATTTCACAAAATGGGAACTTATGATTTGAATGCTAGTGGAGTAGTTTTAAGAGATGGAATATTAGAAAAAGTATATCAAAGAGTGCTTATTAAACACAAGAAAAAAACGACATGACACCAACATTAAGAACAGAAATCACAGTTAAAGATATTTGCACAGGATTTATCTACAACGAACTAGAAGGGAAGGGCTTATTTGGCTTGTCGGGCAAATTGACCATTCAACCGGAATACCAACGAAACTATATTTATGCCGATGGTAAAAGAGATGTTGCTGTGATAGACTCAATTTTGAAAAAGTATCCGTTAGGTCTGATTTATTTCAATAAAATTGATGACAATAAATTTGAAGTCCTAGACGGTCAACAACGTATTACAAGTATTGGAAGATATGTAACAAATAAGTTTGCAGTTAAAGATGAAAATGGAATGGAGCAATATTTTAGTGGTATTGCGGCCGACAAACAAGAATTGATTTTAAATGCGAAACTACTTATATATGAATGCGAAGGAACTGAAACTGAAATAAAAAACTGGTTTCGCACCATCAATATTGTAGGTGTACCACTCAATAATCAGGAAATTAATAATGCTGTGTTTTCAGGTCCATTTGTAACATTAGCAAAAGAAGAATTTAGCAATAGCCAAAACGCAAACATTCAAAAATGGAGTGCTTATGTTTCGGGTAGTGCTAACCGGCAAGAATTACTTGAACGTGCACTCGATTGGGTAAGTAAAGGCAATATTGTTGATTATATGAGTCGACATCGCTTCGACAAAAATATCACAGAATTAAAAAATTATTTCACTAGTGTGATTGACTGGGCATCAACTGTTTTCGTAGATGTAGAGAGTGAAATGCGTGGTCTTGAATGGGGTCGATTATACGAAACATATCGCAAACAACCATACAACCCGAAAACAGTATCGGAAGAATTGAAAAAACTCTATGCTGACCCTTACGTAAAAAGTCGCAAAGGAATATTTGAATACATTTTAGGTGGTTCTACAGATACAAAGTTACTTGAAGTTCGTGTTTATGACGAAGCAACTAAGAAATCTGTTTATTCAAATCAGACAGCAGAAGCGGAGAAAAAAGGAGTTTCAAATTGTCCGTTGTGTGCATTAGGACACGAATCGAGCAAAACTAAGATTTGGAAATTAGCCGAAATGGATGCAGACCACGTGACAGCTTGGAGCAAAGGTGGAGCAACTGACACAAAAAACTGTCAGATGTTGTGTAAGACACATAATCGTGCAAAAGGAAATCGATAATGACCGTTTTACTATGAACAAAACGCTAATTGGTAACACATGCCAATTTTTATTGGCTGTCTGCGCGCCAAGCGGGAACTAACAGTCACGACCAAAGGGAGTAATTCTTTGCAAGCAAAGCGGCAGAGCCGAGCGACAATTTTTCGCAAGCTCAAGACCGTTGGTTCCCAACAACGGCGTCCCAAAATATCCTATAATTTAATTGAATTTATATCCTGGAGGACAGGGGGCAAGTAAAAAAAATGAAAAATACCGAATTACGTTGTACAAAACAAAATTAAAATACTAACTATTTAAACATTATGAAAATGAAAAAAGAATTTTTACTTTTATTACTTGTATTATTATTATTTGCCTCTTGTATTGACCAAGTTGACAAACCAGAATTACAACCATTAGCAAGTTCTGCAATTGAGTTTACTTATCCTAGCAGTATTGGCACGTCTGGTGATGCCATTAATGGCTTATTGGGATATGGTTATGATGCAACCGGACTTTGTGATACAATTTCAGTAAAAGCAAAGGTTTTTGCGACTCTTCCGGTTTATGGTTTATATTTAAGTCATCCAAGCTCGACTTTCCCGACATTAGTTAGTGGAGGTACTTTCGATGAACTTTCAACTAAAATCAACCATCCTTATATTATTACAGGATCAGGGGAAGTACTTACACAACATTTAAAATCATTAATGAAGTTGGCCAATGTATCTGATTCTATCAATTCAAATTATGCATATACTTATTATGCTTGTACCTACATCAATTTACATCTTAAATTTTATACAGATGCAGATAATCAACAATATTTATCTTTAGACTTTAAAAACGATGTCGTTTCTTTAACTGCAAAGGAAATTGTATCTAAATATGGCACTCACGTCATAACTGATTTATTTAACGGAACTAAATTTGAAGTGTTATATCGCTGTAAATTTAGCAGTCCTACTAATGGAGCTGTGTGTGAAAACCTGTTTTATAATCGAATGAAAGAATTTACGGGGGGAATATTCGGAATATACAAAGAAAGTGATACAAACACAAAACATTACCAAACAGATGAACAACTGATATACAATTCTATTGGAAGCAGAAAAAAAATCAGTGGTATTATTAATACAACTGATTACAACCCAGATAGCATTCAGTTGAATATAGGTTCGATTTTCGATAAAGAAAATATTAAGACTCAATTTGTCACGATTGGTTCTGATGGAATTCTCCCTATATATAAGCTTATTAATGATGAAACCAAAAAGCAGGAAGTAAAAGTCTATATTGAAAAATATATGACTACGAAAACTGTCAATTAACGACTATTGAAAACTTTATTAATTAGATGACAAAATTACCTGCCCCTAATACTTAGGCTTCCTGCGGTCGGGACGACCCCAACCTAGCGGATATATCTAATTTATATTTATGCACAAAATGTGAGTTGCGCACTAAGTGGGAACTATCAGTCACGACCAAAGGGAGTAATTCTTTGCAAGCAAAGCGGTAGAGCCGAGCGGCAAATATCAACAACAACGACCCGAAACGTTTTAAAACAATGATAGTTATATCAGATATGACAAGGGATTTTTTCAAACGCAAAATTAACTGGATAAATAATTAAGACTTAATACATACTAACTGTTAAATTCAATTTATTATGAAAAGAAAATTAATCGCACTTTTTGTTAGTGCTCTTTTATTAACTAGTTTCTCAAATAGTTTTGGTCAGAAAATTGATTCAATAAACTCTGGTAAATCTTTGTTTGCTGCAAAAGTTTTTCCGGTGAAATTATATACAGCTCTTTTAGATAAGCAAATTCCCGATAACATAACGCTTAAAATTGAGGGAATTAATTCAGTGATACCTTACTCAACAACATTTACACGTTTTGTTAGCATTGCCGGCGACACTACTCTTTACCAGTTGCCAGGCATGTATCGTGTTACTTGGCTCAATGGTGGTGCCAATCTTCAAAATCCAAAGTTTATGAATACGACGCTAGTTAACAACTGGGTATCGAATGGTAATGGTAAAATGGAATTTATTTATTTAGTAAAATATGAAGATGGAGTTTGTGGCTCAAAAGAGCAGCTCGATGTATTTTTATACGACAAAAATATTGTTCCACTAAAGTACAAATGGACACCTTCAAGGGGATTGAATAATGACACTATACCTAACCCTGTGGCACTATTAAATGGAAATATCACCTACAAGGTGGCAATAACTACCAAGGATTCAGTCTATAACGACTCGGTTCCATTAATGCAGGGAGTATTGAAATTGGAGTTAGGTTTAGATAGAAAAATTACTTGTGGCTCATCAATAATTTTTGATTTTATAAATACCAATTATAATGGCAGTGGAACATTACGATATAAATGGACACCTTCCACCGGACTTAACAATGATACTATTAGAAATCCGACCTGTACAATAAACAAGGATATGACCTATAGACTTTCTATAACATCCGCAGAGGGATGTACTGTATCAGATGAGTTGAAAGTTATTTTTACCAAAACAAATGCACCTGTTATAGGTATTGTATCTGTAAACAATAAGAATCAAAACCTTATTGCATGGAATAAACCAGCCAGTACTATAGCTGTGAAATACAGAATTTACAAGGAAAAAAATATAACAAATGTATTCGAGCAAATAGGAGAATGGTCATTTGATTCAATATCTGTATTTGTTGATACCACTTCGAATGCAGATACTAAATCAGCAAAATACAAATTGTCAATAGTTGACAAATGTGGTGTAGAAACAGATATGAGTCTGAATCACAAAACTATGCATTTGTCGATTAACAAAGGTCAAGGTAATAAATGGAACCTGATTTGGGAGCCTTATGAAGGTTTTACAGTTTCGACATATAATATCTATCGGGGTACAAGTATCAACAATCTTAGTTTTTTGGATGCAGTATCGGGAACTAGCACTCAATTTAGTGATTTATCAGCTCCAATACGCGATGTTTTTTATCAATTGGAAGTAATAAGTCCTACTTTGGTAATTCCATCAAAAGCACCATTAGCAATACAAAAATCCAACAATTCAACAACAAATTCATTAATATCCTACAATTCATCTCGATCGAACCTTGCAGCGGGCATTGTAAGTGGTATAAACGTATTGCTAGGAGAAAACGACAAAATAAAAGTCTACCCAAACCCATTTAACAACGAATTACGAATTGATCTTGAAGGAAGTTCTGCAATTAAAATTTTCAATCTGATGGGTCAGGTAGTTTATGATAGTTATTTCACTAACAATAAAATAATTAACACATCAACTTTGGCTTCCGGAGTATATTTAATGAGATTTGAAATAGAAAATTCATTTAAATTTCAGAAAATAATAAAAGAATAGAAGCTGTGTGAAAAACTATGGTTGAAAATAATAATTCTACCGATATGAAACATATTGAAAATACAAACAGTACAAATAAAATGACTATGGATTATTTTGTATGTACTGTTGGTATAATTTATTAAAATATGAGAACTACAATATTATTGTTTGCTTTTCTGACTTTCTTTTTACAAGTAAAATCACAAGATTCAGAAGTAGAAATTTACTTAATGCAAAATAACTCAATCGTGCAAGGTAAACTTTTACAGAGTTCCGATGATTCTATTCGTATCATGGTGGATAGTGTGACAACATTGGCATTTGCAAAATCTGAATTGGAAGGGAAAGAATTACCCGTTTCGAAAGAAGTAAATAAATTTCGAAAAAAACTAATGAGAAATGAAAGTAAAGAAATTAGGAATTCATTTCCAGGCATATATCAAATAAGGAACAGAGAAACTACAAAAGGTAAAATAATGGTTGGAATTACAAGTCTTGGGCTAATTGGTCTCATCTCATCGGGTGTAGTTTTCGTTGTAATTTTAACAACAATTCCCGGATTATATGGTACTTTGGTTGCTTTGGTAAAATCGTTAATTGTATTTGCAACTTCAACAGCTTTTTTGGGAGTTAGTTCTGGATGGTCAACAGGTGATAAGTTTAAAACAATTGAGAAGAAAGTCAAAAACAGGTATTACTATCGTGGCAAATTTACTTCAAGCAACCCTATTCCTCAGTACGAATTAAGTTGGAAGCATTGAGTTATGGCCTCATTGCAATGTTGTAACAAGGTGGGAATATTGACATTATAACAGCATATTCAACTGACGTGCATTCCGGCAGTTTTGCTCCCGCATTAGCTTTTTCACTTTGCGAAGCTAATTCTCACGCAAAGCCCTAATGCCCTTTGTCTCGGTTGTAATGTCTAAGCGTAGAAATATCTGACCATTAACAGTTAATAAAATTATCTATCATGAATTTAAAACTCATTACATTATTCTCGACACTTCTATTAGGTATTGAATTATCTGCACAAACATTTAAATTAATTGCTGTCGACTCAAAGCAGAATAAAGACACAGTTTATTTTGGAAATCCATTTTTATTGAATCCTACTACTGGTATAGACGTTCAACTAGGAGAAAAAAACATTTGCGGACTTCCTTATAATGCTCTGGAAATTCGTTCTATACAACGAGATTCATTAAATCATCACTGTCTTATTGATCAGCGTTGGACTCGTGAAAACCTATATTTTAATCAAAATCTTGATATGAAAATTGATTATAGACCTACTTTCCTTGACCCGTGGCATGTTGAACCTGAGAATAGAAATTACGAATTTATAGTTAAGGGACAGAATTATCCTATTTGTATACTAGGACAAACTAACAGAGGTTCAGATTATTATTCTTTTAAATTATTGGATTCAACGTGTAACACAACTAAAGAGATTTATACTTCACTTAATTACAATAAGTCAGACACTTTATTTGTAATTAACAACAACTTAAACAATACAATTCTTTTCTATATTATGGAGTCAGCAGGTAAAAATCAAATTGAAAACGAGAAAATTAAAGTATATCCCAATCCTTTCTCAGACTCCTTTAAAATTGAAAATAATGAATGGACATATTTTGAATTCGACATTTTAAATGTCACAGGAAATGTTTTATATAAGTCTGGAACAATAAATGAAATTTCTGAACCGAATCTATCTTTCCTAGATAAAGGACTATATTTTTTGCGTTTAATTGACCCAGATAAGCGTATTTATGTTAGAAAGATATTGAAGAACTAAACACCTGTGCCTAACAACCGAGACTATTTTCACATGCTGGTTGACGTTCATTTAGCAGGTTTTGCGTACGTATTTATTTTGTTGCAGAGCGACAGTGAAGCTCACCTACCTACCGCAGGCAGGTGCAAACAGCCAAATGCCCATAGTTTTGGTCGTTATGGCTCATTATAAAAAAAATAAAGCTCGTTTGTGGTTAAAATTGAGCCGTATTTCATATATTTGTGAGCTAAATCATACAATTATGTCAGAAACGAGACAAATAGAAATTATAAATTTCATTCAGAACCAGTACTTGCCCAATTTAACAAAAAATCCTATATTTTTTTTTGGAACATTCAACAAAAAGTAAATTACAAAGATTTTTTTTGTAATTTTGTTACTCTATAATAATCAGCTTATTTTGTTGATTATTATAGATAAAAGTGACTATTAAAATCAAAAAACTTATCTTTAAAAAGAAAACTACTACAACTTATGAAAATAAACATAGCCCGTTTTAATCATTTTTTTTATGGATTTATTCCGGGTTTATTTATTCCCGTAGGATTTATGTGGTTGTATTTGAATAGGTTTTATCCATCAAACTCAGGATTTATTGAAACAATACAACATCTATATCCTGGTGCTATTTTCAGTAAATTGCTTATGCTATCTATCATCCCCAATTTAATTTTGGTATTCATTATATATAAAACCGACAGTTTTAAACTAGCTACAGGAATTATGCTTGGTGGGATTCCTTATCTATTATTTTCAATTTTTATTAGTTAGGAATTATTACTTATTTTATTTAAATAATTGAATTTCTACTATTTATAAACCCATTTTTCAGGATTTTATATATTCTATATGCGTTATTTTATTATTGCCGGTGAGGCTTCAGGCGATTTACATGCATCTAATTTGATGTGCGAACTCAAAAAACAAGATGCTCAGGCAGAATTCTGTTTTTTGGGTGGTGATTTAATGCAGGAACAAGGCGGAATAATGGTAAAAAACTACCGCGAAATGGCTTTCATGGGCTTTGTAGCTGTACTGAAAAATATTCGAAAAGTTTTTCGGAATATTGATGATTGTAAAAATGCAATTAAAAATTTCAAACCCGATGTTATTATATTAATCGATTATCCAAGTTTTAATCTTCGCATTGCCAAATTTGTAAAAAAGAATTTTAAAACACCTGTGTTTTATTATATTTCGCCTAAACTCTGGGCATGGAAAACTTATAGAATTAAGGACATTAAAAGATACGTGGATCGGATGTTTACCATTTTTCCGTTCGAAACCGAATTTTACAAACAATATAATTATCAAGTAGATTATGTGGGTAATCCTACAGTCGATTCCATATCAGCACAATGCAATAAACATCAAAGCTTTACTGAGTTTTGTGCCGAAAATAAATTGTCGGATAAACCAATTATTGCCTTACTTGCCGGAAGTAGAAAACAAGAAATTTCAGCTTGTTTACCCAAAATGATAGAAGCCGCAAACAGTTTTTCGGACTATCAAATTCTGATTTCAGGCGCACCCGGAATAGATGCTGCATACTATGAAACAATATTGAAAAATCAAAAAATCACATTAATTTTCAATCAAACTTACCAATTAATTTATCATGCCAAGGTAGCTATAGTCAATTCGGGAACAGCCACATTGGAAACAGCACTAATTGGTACACCTCAAGTGGTGGTTTATCATGTTATCTTGGGCCGAATTGCCTATTGGGTGAAGAATTTTATTATCAAAACAAAATTTATTTCTTTGGTGAATATAGTTGCTCAAAAACCAGTTGTTAAAGAGCTAATAGCACATCTATTTACAGTTCAAAACATTGAAAATGAACTAAATGAATTATTAAACAATCAAGTTTATATCCAAAAAATGCTCAATGAGTATAATGAAATTGGGAAACAATTGGGTTCTGCCGGCGCTGCAAGTATAGCTGCTAAGAAAATGTATAATGCGTTGAAAAACAGCAAATACTCTGCCCCCCAACCCGGCCCCCTAACCCCCTAAAGGGGGAATACTAAGGGGGCGCTTTGGCGCATCTTTGAGAGTTAGTTCATAAAATAGACTGAAATTTTTATATTTACCAGCAATATAATTGAATATGTTAAAAATAATCCTTGCTATAACATCTTGAAGGGTGCTGAGAAACGAAAAACAACTAATAAATTAGAAAGAAAAACTTAAATATAATTAACTTCAGGGCTTAAATTTATCTGAAACTTTTCAAAAACAGATTTTTGAATTTGTTGGGCTAAAAACGCTATTTCACTCCCTTTAGCTCCACCTTTATTAATCAAAACAAGTGCTTGTTTGTCATGTACAGCTGCATTTCCTATTTGTTTACCCTTCCAACCACATTGGTCGATTAGCCAGGCTGCAGGTATCTTTTCTTCATTTTCTGAGATAAAATAATGTGGAATTTGAGGATATGTAATTAATAAATTTTCAAATTGTTTTTTGGAAATTACAGGATTCATAAAAAAACTACCGGCATTACCATAAACCTTAGTATCAGGCAGTTTACTTTCGCGAATTGAAATAATGGTTTTTCTGATATTCATTAAATTTATATCTCCGTTTTTTAAAATCTCTTCCTCCAAATGCTGATAATTCAGCTGACAATTAGGTTTTTTAGTTAAGATAAATTCTACCGAAAGAATAATAAACTTAGCTTTCAATTTATTTTTGAAAATACTTTCGCGATAATCGTATTGGCAATCCTCCTTTTTAAAAACATGTATTTCACCTGAATTTATATCAATTGCATGCACGCTTTCAATTACATCTTGCACCTCTACACCATAAGCCCCGATATTTTGCACAGCAGCGGCTCCTACTTCGCCCGGAATGAGTGAAAGGTTCTCTATGCCCGACCAAGCATTTTCAACGCAGTGAGCCACTAAATCGTCCCATAAAACTCCCGAACCAACTTTCAGATATACAAATTCTGAATTTTCAGAAGTGATTTGGATATGCTTTATCTGAGAATGCAATATAATACCTTTATAATCAGAAAGAAACAACAAATTACTTCCGCTTCCAATATGTAAATATTTTGTTGACTGATTGATATATGTTTTCAAAATTTCACGCAATTCATCAACAGTTGAATATTCAATTAGCATATCAGTTTTCACATCTATCCCAAAAGTATTGAAACCTAATAATGAAGCATTTTGTGTAATGGTCATAGTATTCTATTTAATTTTGGATTGCAAATATTCAAAAATCTCATCTTTACTATCGGGATGAAACCATTGTATCTCTTTGTCTCTGTTGAACCAGGTCAATTGTCGTTTGGCATATCTACGTGAATCCTGCTGAATCATATTAACAGCAAAATCCAAGGGCCATTTACCATCCAAATAATCGTAAATTTCTTTGTAACCTACAGTATTTAATGTATTTAAATGCCGAAACTCAAAAAAAAGTTTTGCTTCATCGAGCAAACCATCCTGCATCATTATTTCAACTCGCTGATTTATTCTTTCGTAAAGTTCGGGGCGAGGACGATTAAATCCAATTTTTACAATATCAAAATCACGTGTTTTTCGTATTCCGGTTCTAACATCCGAATAAGGTTTTCCCGTTATTGTACAAATTTCGAGTGCGTGCATTACACGTTTATAGTTTTGCAAATCAACTTCTTGATAATGTTTCGGATCGAGACGTAATAATTCATTTTGAATAAATTCCAGCCCTTTTTCTTCGTATTCCCTTTTCCAGAATTCACGGGTTTTGGCATCTACATTAGGAATATCGTCTATACCATTGCAAACAGCATCAATATACATCATGGATCCACCAACCAGCAAAACAACATCATTCTCAAGAAATAATTTTTTAAGCAAATCAATAACGTCCAATTCGTATTGTCCTGCATTATATTCATCAAAAATTGAGTGTGAACCAATAAAATAATGCTTAACACGACTTAATTGATCATCATTAGGTGCTGCAGTTCCAATTTTTAATTCGCGATAAAACTGTCTTGAATCGGATGAAACTATTGGACAGCCGTAAAACTCAGCAATATTCAAACTAATTTCTGTTTTGCCAACTCCGGTTGGACCGAGTAAAACAACTAAAGATTTTTTATTTTTGACTGAATTCATTTATTCACGTTTATTGCTTCATGTCTTAACTACTCAATTAGGAGGTTTTGACAAAATATCTATTGCGAGAAACTATTAAATTAACTCTTGATTTTTTAAATATTAAAAAACAGAAAATAAGAACCTTACTTTCTGTTTTCTAAAATTTTGTATTTGCATTTTTTTAAAACTTTGGATCTTCAGTAAATAATGTACTGTCATCAAAATTCATATCACCAAATCCTTCTTCGTCAAGCTCCTCAATATCAAATTCTTCATCGCCATAAAAGTTTTCATCAATGGTTAAAACCGGGCTTGCAAAAATAGCATCTTCATCCATCAATTGTTGTGGTGCAATGCCTTTTGTACTTATACATGCTGGTTTGTCTAAAGATTGACCAGGAATAATTTCGGTTAATTCCATGAAAAAAGCCCTATCTGCAACTACATCATATACATACAGTAATTTTTGTTTTTCTTCAGAAATTAATTCATCCAATTTTGTTTGGTCCATTACCAAAATATCATATTCAGAACTTGAATCCATCTCAATCAAAGTAACTTCCTGACCTTTTTCCCAATCATCAGAACAGATAAAAAATGATGACATTTGATGTTTGTCATATTTTACCGAATCCAGTATAGCATCATGCAATTCAAAAAATGTAGCTTCTGAATCAATTTTTATAATTCTTACAAAATTATCTACCTCATCGGATAGCAAAGTAAATTTATATACCATTTTAGTTTGTGTTGTTTTCGGTTGTAAAAATAATATTTTTTTTCTATACAATCTAAACTTCAAGCAATAAATTTCAAAAAAAAATGACTGCAATTTTATTTGCAATCATTATTGTTTAGAGACCAAAAAGAAATTTGTAATACAATTATTTCTGTTTTAGTTTTTCTTCTATTTCACGTACACTAGAACGGAAACTTTTGTCAATATCCATTAAATCTGTTACAATTTTGCAAGCATGTAATACCGTTGCATGATCTCTTTGACCAATAGTGAATCCAATAGATGACAATGAGTTTTTTGTCATTTGTTTTGATAAATACATGGCAATTTGACGTGCTTGAACCACTTCACGTTTTCTGCTTTTTGTTGAAATTGCATCTACCGACAATGAAAAGTATTCACAAACCGCATCCCTGATTTTTTCAACTGTATTCGATCTATTTTTAACAACCACTATACGGCTAACCACTTTTTCGGCCAATTTTACATCTATTGGTTTATCTGTCAAAGTAGAATGTGCTAATAGCGAAACCAATGTACCTTCCAAATCACGCACATTATCAACAACATTTTCGGCAATAAAATCAACTACTTCAGGCGAAATTTCTAAGCCATCACGATAAATTTTATTCTCCAGAATTGCTTTTCTTAAATCAAAATCCGGTTTTTCAATTTCGGCTGATAAGCCCCATTTAAAACGGGTTAACAATCTTTGTTCCAATCCGGCCATGGTAATTGGCGCACGATCGGATGTTAGAATTAATTGTTTTCCGGTTTGATGTAAATGGTTGAAAATATGGAAAAAAGTATTCTGAGTACCGGTTTTTCCGGCAAACTCCTGAATATCATCAATAATTAATACATCTATGGTCTGATAAAAATTCAGAAAATCATTGGCTGTATTACTTCTTATAGCATCGGTATATTGTATCTGAAAAGTATTGGCCGACACATAAAGTACTCGCTTTTCAGGATGTAGCTGTTTTGTCATTACCCCTATAGCATTGGCTAAGTGCGTTTTGCCCACGCCTGATTGGCCGTATACAAAAAGAGGATTAAAAATCGTTTTACCCGGTTCATTCGCTATGCTTATTCCTGCAGTACGAGCTAATTTATTACTATTTCCTTCAATTAGATTATTGAAATTATATGAAGGGTTTAATTGAGGATCAATTTCGGGTAACTGCTGTTTGTGATAAGGACTAATATAATTCGAAACAAAATTCTTAGGTTTAGGTTGTTCAGTAGCACTTGGTATTTGAGTTCCTTTACCACTTGCTTTATCAATCAGCACACGATATTCTAACCTTGTGTTACTACCCATAACACGAAATATTGTCATTCTCAATAAATCGATGTATTTTTCCTCTATATATTCAACAAAAAACTGACTTGGAACTTGTAAAACAAATATATTATTTTCGTATTTCAGAGCTACTATTGGTGCAAACCAAGTATTGTACGATGCCTCACTTATATTGTCTTTTATAACATTCAGACAACTTAGCCATAATTCTTCCGGTTGATTCGACATTTTATTAATATTTCAAAAATATATACTTAGTTTAATACATTCAATTTGGCTTAAAAACAAAAAATAATTTAAGTCTTTTGGCTATTTTGAGGGATACAAAATTCGAAAAGATTTTCGACATACGAAAACGGCTATACTTTTATGATATTTAAATTTAATTCATCGTGTTTGTTTTCAGAACTTTATAAAATGATACTGATTTTCAATGTGTTAAATGTAATAATTTTGTAATATCGTTGATTATAAACACAATAACAGATTGTAACATATTAGAAGTTTTCTTGGGTTAAAAAAGCCGAAACTCTTGTTTAAAAGTAGTTTCGGCGGTAATAATTAATATATAAAAAACTTTATTGAAAACTCTATTATTTATAATGATTCTAAATAAGCATGTTATTATTGCTTAGGACTGAAAACAGAAAAATGCACATATCTTTTAGGGTTTTGTTTCAGGTCAATAACTAATTTATCGGCATTGGCAACGGTATTATTCAAATTATTATACAAACTTTTATCGTTAATCAACAGACCTAATGAACCTTCCGATTTATTCATTTTTTCCGACACCAGATTCAGATTTTTAATGGTATAATCGATACTTGCAAAAGTTGCAGCAAAATCAATTTTCTTGAGATTCCCTGTTAAATTTTTCATGTCGCCGGTAATAACATTTACATCGGATAAAATACGAGGCATGTCAGAATTCATCATTTTTTTCAATTGAGTTGAAGTGAGAGCTAATTCTGAAGTGGTCTTTTCGATGGAGCTTAAGCTATTACTAATTTCCTTTTTTTCGATAAGCAATCTCACTGATCTGAGTAATGAGTCTGCCTGAGTAGAGATACTTTGAATTTTGGGCATTAAATCGCCTGAGAGCTCAGCCATTAAACCGCCGCCTATTTGTGAAGCTACGGTATCGCCCGAAGCATAAAGCTCCTGAGAAGGAGAAATGGGATCGAAAACAAGCTGTATGGCTTTACCACCCATCAAGCCATTGTCAAAAAGTTCAATTTTACCACCTTTAGGTATTTGAATACTATGATCTACTGAAATTTTTATAATAAACGATGTCTCTTTTGAAAAATCATAATGAATATCGTCTACCTGGCCAACTTTAAAACCCTTAACAAAAACAGGGGACGAAACTACCAAACCATCTAAATTATTATACTGAGCGTAATATACTGAGGTTGAAGAGAAAATATCAAGACCTTTAAGAAAATTCAATCCAAAATACAAGATAAAAATGGCAACTACTGCCATAATTCCGACGCGCACTTCTTTGTTAAAAAAAACCTTATTCATACTTTATTATTATTTTATTTATATTCAATGAATTATGACAAAAACATTTATTTGATTTTAAGTGCTTCTTTGGCACTTAATTTTTTATTTCCTAAAAATGCAACTATAAAAGCCTCTGGAAATTTTCCAACATTATCTTTTTTAAGTTGTACAATTTTTTCGTAATCTGTTTCAAAACCAATAGTATATTTATAGAGATCATTTTCAATATAATATTCCAATTCTTTAAGTCCCTTAAATTCAGGAGCATTGGCTTTTAATTTTGATTTGCTAGCAAACAATTGAAGCTTGAAAATAGGTTTAACATCTTGTGATAGAACTGTTTTTACATCTTCTTCTGGTCGTTCAGAAACCTCTGTTGATTCAGTTTCGGTTTCAGTTTGAGTTTCGAATTCAACAAGTGGTTTTTCCTGTTTCTGAATTTCCACATAATTTTGTGGGTTTGTTAATTTTCCGGATTTTTTATCGTGATTGCGTTTAAAATTGACGAATGCATTATAAATAGATGTAGCCATTTCCTTTTGACCTGATTCGCTGGTTAAATATTTTTCCTCAGCAGGGTTAGATACAAAACCAAGTTCAATTAACACACTTGGACAAGCAGACTTGAGTAAAACCCAAAACCCCGCCTGACGTACACCTCTATCGCTTCGATTGGCATATTTTGTAAATTGATTTTGAATTGATGAAGCTAAATCAATACTTTTGTCAATATATTTATCTTGCATAAATTCAAACATTATATATGACTCGGTAGAAGATGGGTCGAAGCCTTTATATTTTGATTTGTAATCATCTTCAAGTAAAATAACAGAGTTTTCGCGCATCGCAACATCCAGATTACCTTTTGATTTGGCAAGACCTAATGTATAAGTTTCAGTACCATAAGCTGATGCAGCCTTAGCTGCATTGGTATGTATACAAACAAATAAATCGGCATGATTATTATTGACAATATCAGCTCTTTCTTGCAAGGTTAAATATTTATCTGTTTTACGGGTATAAACCACATTTACATCGTCAAAATTATCTTCTACTAATTGTCCAAAATACAATGATGTTTTTAAATTTATATCTTTCTCTAAAGAATTACCTCTTTTGGCACCGGGGTCATGCCCTCCATGTCCGGCATCAATAACCAAAGTAAATTTTTTATTTTGGGCATTGAATGGTACAACGATTAACATTACAAAAAAAAGAAGAATTTTAACTTTGCTCTTAGAAATTGAGATTAAATTCATAATAGTTTAATATTTGTTCTTCCACAATAATTCAAAATTTGTGCAAAAGTAATGATTTTATACAGTATCTAATACTTTAGGAAAGAGTAAATTTTGAAATTTATCATAAAAATTTATATATTGCATATTTCACTCCCATTTTTTCATTAAATTTGCAAACCGATAAAAAATGTAACCACAGATACGAATGTTTGTTTATAACCTTTTTAAAATCAAGATAAAGAAACTTTATCCAGCCATATTTCTGTGGTTGTTTTTTTCAGTATTTGTGTTTGGACAGGAACCCAATACAATTACAAATATCGCAAACAACCAAGAAAAGGCATTAAAAAATGATAGTGCGTTATTAAAAACTAAAGATAGCACGCTATTAAAAGCTAAAGATACTACTTTATTGAAGGATATTAGTAAGCAAAAACCAAACCAAATTGATGCTGAAATAAAATATAATGCCAAAGATTCAATAGTTTTTTGGGGAAATGGAACAGGTTTCCTTCATGGTGAAAGTGAAATAAAATATAAAAACATTGATTTAAAAGCAGATTATGTAAGAATAAAGATGGACAGCAGCATTATATTTGCTCGTTCCACCAAAGATAGTACCGGTGTTAGAAAAGGTGAACCTGAATTTAGCGAAGGTGATAAAACATACACTTCGCGTGAATTAACTTACAACCTTAAAACAAGAAAAGGCTATATAAGTCAGGCTGTAACACAAGAAGGTGAAGGGTATATAATTAGCGAAAGAACTAAAAAAAGCGATGATGAATCATTTTGCATGTCAGGTGGAAAATTCACCACATGCGACGACCACGATCATCCTCACTTTTACCTGAGTATGTCCAAAGGGAAAGTGAAACCTGGTGAATATATTGTTACCGGACCGGCTCACCTTGTGATAGCCGATGTTCCGCTTCCTTTATTTGTACCGTTCGGATTTTTCCCATTTACAAGTAAATACTCCTCCGGTTTTTTAATGCCTAGTTATTCTGATGAACTTAATAGGGGTTTTGGATTTACAAATGGAGGATGGTATTTCGCTTTGAACGATTATGTTGATTTGGAAATAAGAAGCGATATATATACTAAAGGTACTTGGGCATTAAGAGCAAACTCTTCATACAGAAAGAATTATAAATTTAGTGGTAGTTTAGGCGTTGAATTCAGAAATGATGTAACAGGCGAAAAAGGTTTTCCAAACTACAATCCGGCTAAAAGTTTTAGCGTTAGATGGTCGCATAGTCAGGATCAAAAAGCAAATCCTAATTTAGGCATTTCGGGAAGTGTTAACTTTTCGACCAGTGGATTTAACCGCAATAATATAAATTATTATTCTCGTCCGGAATTAACTTCTGAAAACACAAAAAATTCGAGTATAAACTTTACAAAACGTTTTCCTAGCATTCCTTCACTTTCTATTTCGGGTGGAGCATCCATGTCGCAAAGAACCAAGGATTCAACAATAAGTTTAGATTTACCAAATTTAAATATCTCATACAGTAGATTTTATCCACTTAAGCGTAAAAATGCAGTAGGTAAAGAACGATGGTACGAAAAAATATCTATGTCGTATACAGGTACAATGGCTAATAGTATCACTACAAAAGAAAATAAGCTGTTAACTTCATCATTCCAAAGGGACTGGAAGAATGGAATGCGACATAGCATCCCTGTTTCAGCATCGTTTAATATCTTGAAATATATCAATGTTTCACCGTCAATTAATTATACTGAACGCTGGTATTTGCTTAAAGTGAATAAAAGTTGGGATCAGGAAAAAAGGCAAGTAAAAACTGACACTATATCGAAATTTAGTCGGGTATATGATTTTAATATGGGTGTATCGGCTTCAACCAAGCTTTATGGTATATATACTCCAAATCGTAAACTTTTTGGCTACAAAGTTGATAGAATTCGACACGTGATAACACCCAGCGTAGGATTTGGATATACCCCGGATTTTGGTGAGTCAAAATGGGGTTATTATAGTTCGTACACCCAAACAGATAAAGACGGTTTAAATCCCACGGTTGTCCCTTATTCCCATTACGATGGAAGTTTATATGGCAGCCCGGGCAGAGGGAAATCGGGAAGTATCAATTTTTCGGTGAGCAATAATGTGGAAATGAAATTAAGAAACGATAAGGATACGACTGGTAAT
>CAMBSB010000073.1 GCA_945870155.1 Paludibacter jiangxiensis
CAATAAAACTTGAGTTACTTTGTATTGTAAATAAGACGATTTAAAATGATTACCTTATTGAGCATGTAGAATGAAAAAAGAATTACTCATATCGTTTACTGGACTATCATTAGTTGCAAATTGCTTTTCAGCAAAAAATGATAAGCCCAATATTGTACTTATTTATATGGACGATTTGGGATATGGTGATATTGCAGTTACAGGTGCTCAGGGTTATCAGACTCCAAATATTGACCAATTGGGGCACGATGGGATGGTTTTTACACAGTTTTATTCACCCTGCGCAGTGAGTTCTGCGTCGAGAGCCGGCTTATTAACTGGATGTTATCCCAACAGAATTGGCATTTATGGAGCATTGCAACCAAAAAGTAAAGTTGGACTCAACCCGAAAGAAGAGAATATCGCCAAGATTCTAAAAGCTGCCGGTTATAAAACAGCCATGGTTGGGAAATGGCATTTAGGTGATGCGCCCCAATTTATGCCAACTAAACAAGGATTTGATGCTTATTTTGGTTTGCCCTATTCGAATGATATGTGGCCTTATGGCGATGTGGTGATACGAGGCGAAAATGCACCCGAAGTAGTAAAAAAGAACACTCCACAATTGCCACTTTACGATGGGGAAAAAGTTACAAGATTCATTAAAACACAAGCCGATCAGGATGAGTTGACTACGCTTTATACCGAACGTGCAGTAAATTTTATTAAAGAGAATAAAAAGTCTCCTTTTTTCCTTTATCTCGCACATTCAATGCCTCATATTCCACTAGGTGTTTCTTCAAAATTTCGTGGGAAAAGCGAATTGGGAATTTATGGTGATGTGATGATGGAAATAGACTGGAGCATAGCCGAAATAGTAAAGGCCCTCAAAGAGATTGGAGCTACAGAAAACACATTAATAATATTTACTTCCGACAATGGGCCATGGCTTAATTATGGCGATAATGCAGGTTCGGCTGGAGGATTGAAAGAAGCAAAAATGACATCTTTTGAAGGTGGTCAAAAAGTGCCTTGTATTATGAAATGGCCTGCGGTGATACCAGATGGAAAAATATGCAATAAATTGGCAAGTGCAATAGATATTTTGCCTACATTATGTAATATTACAGAATCAAAATTACCTGTAAATAAAATTGATGGTGTAAATATTCTTCCATTATTAAAAGGTGATTTTGATGTTACGCCACGGCAATTCTTATATTACTATTATGGCGACAATGACCTTCGGGCAGTGCGAGATGCTCGTTTCAAATTAGTTGTACCTCATGGTTATCGCTCTTACGAAGGAAATTTGCCAGGCGTAGATGGTAAAAGGGGTAAAGTGATCCAACAAAAGACAGAAATGGCACTTTACGATTTACGACGTGACCAAGGAGAACGATACGACGTACAATCTATTTTCCCAGAAGCTGTAATGCGTTTGACAAAAGCATTAGAAGATATGCGTCAGGATATTGGTGATAGTTTAACAGGAAGTATTGGTAAAAATGTTCGACCAGCAGG
Source organism: Paludibacter jiangxiensis (assembly GCA_945870155.1). Lineage (GTDB taxonomy): Bacteria > Bacteroidota > Bacteroidia > Bacteroidales > Paludibacteraceae > Paludibacter > Paludibacter jiangxiensis_A. Next base: position 1,504 of record CAMBSB010000073.1, read on the forward strand.
CAAAGTAGAGTAATTTATAAATTTTCGAGAATCTTATATCTAATTGAATAACATGAATCATAAATTGCTAATAATCTCAATATCCCTTTTTACTTTGAACCTAATGGCTCAAAATAATAAGGCGACGTTCAATTATTTTGAATATGTGGGTAATGACTCAATGTTTAATCAAAAAATCGATAACAAAAATGAGTTTTTCAATCCTATTCTCCCTGGATTTTACCCCGATCCTAGTGTTTGCCAAAAAGGAGAAGATTACTATTTGGTAAATTCTACCTTCAGTTATTTCCCCGGCGTACCTATATTTCACAGTAAGGATTTAGTAAACTGGAAGCAAATGGGACACATTTTGGATCGACCTTCACAATTAAAAACCGAAGGCTTAGGACTTTCGGAAGGTATTTTTGCTCCCGCAATTGAATACAATAAAGAAAATGACACGTTTTATATGATAACTACCCTTGTGAAAAAAGGGAACAGCGGACCAACATTCGTGGTGAAAGCAAAAAATCCTTCAGGCCCTTGGAGCGACCCCATTTGGTTACCCGAAGTAGGAGGAATTGACCCATCTTTATCGTTTTTTGATGGAAAAGCTTATGTTGTAAACAATGAGGATCCAGAAGGTGGACAAATCTATAGTGGTCATAAGGCTATTTGGATGCAAGAGTTTGACACCAAAACTGATAAAATGGTTGGTGCCAGAAAACAAATTATTAATGGAGGCAACGATATTACAAAAAAACCAATTTGGATTGAAGGACCGCATTTATATAAAATAGACAAATACTATTATCTGATGGCTGCCGAAGGAGGTACCGGATTTAATCACTCAGAAGTTATTTTCAGAAGTTCTGAAATTTTCGGACCGTATATTCCGAATAAAAACAACCCTATTCTTACACAACGGAATTTGCCTGATGACCGAGAAAACAAAGTTACCTGCACAGGACATGCCGATTTAATTCAAAATGCTAATGGCGATTGGTATGCCGTATTTTTAGGTATTCGTCCATACAAAGACAGGTTTGCAAATACTGGACGCGAAACATTTATGCTACCAGTAAAGTGGAACGATGGTTTTCCCGTAATACTCGAAAAAGAAAAACCCGTTCCAATAATTACATCTATTGAAAACACAAAGGTAATTGGAAAAACACTATCAGGAAACTTTTCATGGCGCGATGATTTTAATTCCCCAACCTTGAAAATGGAGTGGAACATGATTCGTACTCCAAACGAAAAATGGTGGAGTTTGTCAGGTAATAAATTAGAGATTGATGCAATTGAAAGAAGTATAAATAATCTCACAAATCCAGCTTTTATTGGTCGAAGACAACAACATCAGATATTTACAGCTGAAACAGAAATCGAATTTTACCCAAAAACAAAAAAGGAAATTGCGGGTTTAGTATTGTTTCAAAATGAAAAAAACTATGTATTTGTAGGCAAAACAATTATTGATGATAAACCAACATTGGTGATTCAAAATCGGATAGAAGGTCAAACGTCTTTAATTGTTTCGCACAAGCTTTCTGATAAAGATGCAAAATCAGCATTGAAGTTGAAATTTGAAGTTAATGGTGGCGAATGTAAAATCTCATATACAGGTATCGAAAATAAACCAAAATTATTAATGGACAGTATTGACATTACACACCTCAGCACTCAAAAAGCAAAGGGTTTTGTAGGTTCTTATATTGGAATGTATGCATGTTCAATTAATGAATAAAAAAATAACCAATAATTTATATATTTTGAAAAACATGAACGAAAAATTATTAGAATTAATAACACAAAAATTTCAAAAGTTTATTGCTTTTGTGTTTGTTATTATTTCAGTGTCAATGTCAGGTATTGTTATGGGGCAAATTACAAATCCTCAAACAGATAAGGTCTCTGTATCGGGCCGAAGTATTACAATAGAAGAACTGATAAGTCTGATTGAAAAAAAAGGAACTTATAAAGTTGTTTTTGACTCGAAAGAGATATCGGTTGACCAAAAAGTACAAGTTACAGCGGGCGAAAAAACCATTTCTGTCCTTCTAAAAGAAATCTTCGGAGGTAGCGAGATTGTTGCTGAACATCAAAATGGCTACATCATTCTGACTCCAAAGTCAGCTTTTGAAGGGTCTGTTTCAACTATCAAACTAGTAACCGGAAAAGTAATGGATGAAAAAGGCGAGCCAATTATCGGTGCTACAATAGTTTCAACCGGAACAAACAGAGGTACTGTAACCGATTTGAACGGGATTTTTAAGTTCGAAATTACACCGGGCACAAAGCTTATAGATATTTCGTATATTGGCATGAAGAAACAAACGGTTCGTATTGATCCTAAAAACGACAAGATGACAATCGTGCTTGTTGAGAACTACGTAAAAATTGATGAAGTAGTTGTTATTGGATATGGACAGCAGGCAAAACGTGATATTACAGGCTCGATTACTTCAATTTCGTCAAAAGACATTGAAAATAATGTGGGAGGTAATATAAATACAGCTCTACAGGGTAAAATTCCGGGTATGGAGATTATTTCAAATTCGGGCGAACCGGGAGCCGGAGCTACTATTTCAATACGGGGAGCTTCTTCTCTTAGTGGCGGAAGCGAACCACTTTACATTATCGATGGCGTTCCTATCGAAAGCGGAAATATAACTTCTATTGGCGGCGATGCAACTTTTAGCCCGATTGCAGGATTAAATCCATCTGACATTGAATCGGTTGAGGTGCTCAAGGATGCTTCTTCGGCTGCTATTTATGGGTCACGTGCAGCTAATGGCGTTATTATTATTACTACCAAAGGTGGCAATAAACTGGAACTCATAAAACCTACAATTACTATCAGTCATACTTCGAGCATGGTTCAGGTAGGACGACATTTGGATGTGATGACATCAGAAGAATTCCGGACAGCTTATGTTGAAGCCCGGACAAACAACGGACAAGCAGCAACTGCGCTATGGCTCACAAACCCATATCACCCATATTATTTACGTACAACTGATTGGCAATCAGTAATTATGCGCGACACCTATCAGACCAAAAACGATATAAGTATACGCGGAAGTAACGAAAATTTTTCATACAGCGTAAATTTGGGTTACCGTGACGTAAAACCAATTCTTATTGGCACCGATTACAATCAGTATAATGGTCGTGCAAATTTTACCTATAAAATTACCGACAATATAAAAGCAGGCACCAATATCTCCTATTCAAAAATAGACTATAAACGTGTTTTATCGGGGAGTAGCAATTACACCAGTGCATTACGTGCAGCATTATTTACAAATCCATTCTATTCACCTTACGACTTTGTAACAGGTGAACTTGTAAACTGGATGGGCGATCGCGCTCAACGTAATCCACTGGCGCTGGCACTAAAAGTTCCTATTCAATTTAATCGTGACTGGATTATTCTTAGTCAATATGTAAACTGGTCAATTCTTAAAGGACTCGATTTTCGCACTACAGTATCCACCGACATAAGCGATATTACGCAGAGTTCATATACTCCCCGCGATTTTGACAGTAACACAAATGTAGCTGCCCGTAGAGATGTTGGTTTGTATTCAAAAGATGAATCAAAAAGTTTTTTAAATGAAAATACCCTGACGTATACATTAAAAAAGAAAGACCACAGTTTAAATGCTGTACTTGGTCATTCAATAAGTTACAATAGCAGGTATGGAGTTACACTTAATGGACAGGATTATATTGATGAAGAAATTCGACCCATACAAAATGCGGCACAAACTACAAATATTACCGAAGAATTTGGTGAACGGGCAATGATTTCATTTTTTGGTCGTGCAAACTACAATTTCAAAAGTCGTTATCTTGCTTCTTTTACACTTCGGCGGGATGGATCTTCGCGTTTTGGCTCCGACAATCGTTTTGGTTATTTTCCATCCGCATCCTTTGGTTGGCGTTTTTCAGATGAAAAGTTTATGACATTTACCAAAAAAGTACTTACGGATGGAAAATTACGTCTGAGTTATGGCAACACAGGTAATCAGGATATTGGTAATTATACCTGGAGAGGTCAGTATTCGTCAGGAACAAGAAGGTATAACGGAAATGTGGCAATTGTTCACGATGCTTTGTCGAATAATAATTTGGGTTGGGAAAACACAACACAATACAATGCCGGAATCGATTTATTATTTTTCGATGGTCGCCTGACAGCCAATATTGATGCGTATTTAAAGCAAAGTAACGATTTACTTTACAATTTTCCACTTCCTGCTTATACAGGTTTTAGTTCGGTGGCTACCAATTTTGGATCAATAGAAAATAAAGGATTAGAGTTTTTGTTTAATTCCGTAAATTTAAAGGGTAAATTTAAATGGAACAGCAGCTTTAATATCTCATTCAATCGGAATAAAATAACCGCCATTCCTTACGACGATGATATTATTGTGGGCGATTATTCATTGGCGCGCGTTGGCGAACCTATCGGTGTTTTTTATGCTTTCAAGTCATTGGGAGTTTATTCAAAGGCTTCAGATAATGTTTGGACTTCGGCCGATGGTACAGTTACCAGACCAGTATTGAAGGGTTCCATTAACGGAGATGCTTTTAAAGGTGGTGATATGATATGGGACGATGTAGATAAAAATGGTATTATCGATGACAACGACCGTCAAATTATTGGAAGTCCACATCCATTATTTATTGGTGGGTTGGGAAATACTTTTTCGTACAAAAATTTCAGTTTAAATATCTTTCTTCAGTTCAGTTATGGCGCAAAGGTAATGAATGACCTGCGTAGAAACAGAAATAAAATGCTTACAACAAACAGTCTAGGACAGGATGTTCGTGCCCGCTGGCAAAACGAAGGTGATATAACTGATTTTCCGATGTTGCGCTATGGCGATAAAATGGAGAATTTCCGTGCTTCTGACTTCAACATGGAAGATGCCTCATACACTCGTTTAAAAGATGTAACATTGAGCTATAAAGTTCCTGCAAAAACATTGAAGAAAGCATTTGTAAAAGGATTAAATGTTTATATTTCGGGTTCAAATCTACTAACTTGGAGCAAATACAGTGGATATGACCCAGAAGTAAACTCGTCAACAAATCCATTTATCAGAGGTGTCGACAATGGTTCGTTTCCAACAAATCGTTCGTATAACTTAGGTCTTGACATTACATTTTAAAACTAAAAAACATGAGAAAAATAAGCTATATTTTTATTATATCCTGCGTCGCATTTCTTGCTTCGTGCAGCGATTTTTTAGACAGAGAACCACAAACAGCCTGGAGCGATTCAAATTTCTTTACACAAGAATCGCACATTGTAGGTACACTAAATGGGGGTTATGATTTGTTACAGGCAGCACTTGGGTCAAACTTTGTGGTGTATGGCGATATGCGGGCTGACATTTACAAACTGAATGACCCAACCCGACTTTCTGATGAAAAAGCCTTGAATAATTCATTAGATATCAACATGAGCACAGCTTCATGGCGCTCATTTTACAATGTAATCAAACAAGCTAATTTAGTTATTTATCATACGCCCAAAATGGTTGAAAGTAAAAAAATTACGGCTACCAATGGTAATAATTATATTGGACAGGCCTACTGTATGCGTGCATTTGCCTATTTTTGGATTGTTCGGATATGGGGCGATGCACCGTTGGTTTTAGCTCCGTATGCTGGGGGCGAAAGAATTCAGGAAATACGTAAACCACAAACAGAAGTTTTGGATACTATTCAAGCAGATTTGGCAGATGCTACCAGACTTATTTCCTCAACAAGTACCGATAGATTTACTTTTACCCGTACCGCTGCTTATGCTATACAAGCGCAGGTATATGCGTGGCAACACAATTGGCCTGCAGTAATTACAAGTGCTAACAAAATTCTGAATAGCACTACCACAACTCCAATTGTGAATGCTAATTATTCGTTAGTACTGTTGTACGATTCAGTAGCTGCAAAAACATTAACAGGAGATTATCTGACTAATATAATGCTAAAAACCCAATACTCGCAAATGTTCAATGTAGGGTTAAGCAAAGAATCAATTTTCGAAATGCCATTTAGTGTAGCCGATAACGAAAATAACAATACGCTTTTCGGGTTACTTGCCGACAGCTATGCCGAAGTTAAACCGCGTATCGAATTTATTGATCAATATGTAATTAAAGACTGGCGACAATTTATTAATTTTTGGGGTGGTGAAAAAGCCCTTAAATTTTTCAATGGCACTTTTACCCGAAACATCGATATCAGAAACGTAATACTGCTGCGCCTTTCAGAAACAGTTCTTTTAAAAGCCGAAGCATTGGTTTATTTGAATGATACAGAAGTTGACTCAATAAAACAAGCTTCAAATATAAAATCTGCAATGGAATTGGTAAACCTGATTCGAAATCGTGCAGGGGGAAAGGATTTGATTATTCCCGAAACAACCTATACTACTTTAGGATTGGATCAAATAAAAGACATTGTACTTCAGGAAAGAAATCTGGAGCTTGCATTCGAAGGTCATCGTTATTTCGACCTGATTCGAACAGGAAACATAGCCAAAGTTATGGGACCTATCAACGGACAAACAAATCCATTAAGCTTTGTGTGGCCCATTCATCTTGACGAGATTAGGAATAGCAATGGTTCAATTATTCAAAACGAATATTATAAGTAATAATTTTAAACACAGAAATACAATGAAAATTACATTTAAAAGATATATTCCACTACTTTTGATATTTGCACTAAGTAGTTGTGAACTTATGACTTCTTACCCAATAGACACCACACCCAATATTTTGGTGAGAGAAAAGATGGTGGACTTTCTGAAAACAGGAAAGGATACAATTATTACGATGTATTACGAAGCAATTGTTCATGCCGAAATGGTAGAAGAACTTTCAAGAGACACCACCGAAACGATCATAATTCCCTCTAACACAGCTTTCAAAGCTTTATTGAAAGAAGCCGGCTATACAAGTATTACCGAAATGAACAAAGGAGCGTTACGAGCTCTTTTGGAATACATGATTATCCCCGGAAGGTATGTATCGTACGAAATGACGGATGGTATTGTGAATCAAGCCATCTCGCGGACCGGAGATAGAATTTACATTAGTCGAAATTCATCGTCGACGGATGGCTATGTACTTTATGTAAACAAAGTGCCAAGTACCGACACTGAACTTTCGGCAACGCCACTTAATGTATCCAGACAGGATTTGGTTTTTAAAGACAAAGTGGCTCAAGTGGTTGATGGTTTTCCACGTTTTCTGCTTAAAATACCTGCTACTGACAATGCTCCTGCCATGGGAGTTCGGCTAAATATAGAAGGCGATACGCATACATGGGCTTCGGCTGCAGGTGCTAATGTTTATTGGAGTGCAGCAATACAAGCCGGAAGTCGCACTGATGGAAGTCAAAACCGCACGGGAATGTTTCTTTTCGAGCAAAAATCAATAAGCCAATTGTCTGAAATTTCATCCGCCACATTAAATTTCTATGTCATTGCAAATGCCACAAAAGACCCACAAGTTTCATCGCTTAAATTTTATGATATCAGTGAGCAAATTGACTGGAATGCATATACTATAAAAACAATAACAAAAGCATTTAAACCATCAATAACCGACACTACTACATTAATAAAAGAAGCTACCGGCATTTCAATGCCTGCTACTTGGTATCAACTCGACTTGACCGATTTTATTAAGGCGTATTACGCAAAACTAGATAGAAAACCGTTGTTTTTAGGTGTTCGTCCAAGTATAAAAGCTACTACTGGTAATTTTACGTTTGGTTGGAAACACGAAGATGACCCATCAAAATCGGTTAATCCTGCATATATCGATATCAATGGTCCTTTAGATTCAGAGCTAACTGTTGTGAATAATAGCCCCATAAGTTGCGTAAAAGGGAAAAATGTAATTCTAACAAAAGAAATGCTGTCGATGGTAGGTCCCGATCCTTCGCCCTTAAATTTGATTTATCCTGACCAAAACATTATTTATCAGATCAAAGAATTGCCCACTGATGGTGTAATAACCAAAGGAGGATTACCCTTAGGAATTGACGGACGATTTACACAAGCTGATATTGAATATAAAAATGTGAAATACTTCAATAATGGGAATAATGCTTCCGATTCTTTTAAATTACAAGGACGTGATTATGCTGGCGGTACTTTGAAAAATTTGATAACAGTACAGGTTAACATACAATAAGTTGAATAAATAAATCCAATTAAAAGTCTTTAAATCAATTATATAAATACAAATCTTCAAAATACAATTATTATGAAAACACATTTTACAACAATTAAAAAAGTACTAAAAGTAAACTTAATTGTTCCACTTTTTGTAATTCTATTTTTGAGTCCAAGTGCAATGGCTCAAACAAATCCCACACCTCAGACATTGCCTTATACTCAGGATTTTTCGAGTTTGAAAGGCACGACCCTGGGTGATACTTTGGGAACTTTAAAAAGCTATCCGATTGGCTGGCAGGGCTGGGCTGCATCAAATGCTTCACCAAGTTCAACTGGTAGAACTGCTGCTCCTATAGCTGATAAATTATTCAAAGTAGGTGATGCCAGCCGTGGTAGTTCGGGATGTTACGATTACGAAGGAAAAATTGGTTTAGTAGGTGCTAATGCAACTGCCGGAGATATTACTCTGTGTTTATCTGTTGTTACAACCGGCTCCAGCAATATTAAAGTCACTTTTGATGCCATGACTATACGATGTCTGTGGGACGGAACTACAGCTCAAAATCGTAAAAACGGTTTGGTATTGCAATATCGCGTTGGTGAAACAGGATTATTTACTCCACTAACCTATTTGCCGGCCGAATACAATACAGGCACAACTGCAAATTTAACTGGAGTGACCGGAATAAATCCTGTCACTGGCTTAAATGCAATTTTACCTGCTGCATGTGATAATCAACCCATAGTTCAAATTCGTTGGATTTATAGATCGATGGATGCTACAGGTGCTGCCGGGAGTCGTCCAAGTGTAGCAATTGATAATGTTATGGTAAAAAAGGATGAAGCAATAAGCAATAATGCCGACCTTGTATCGCTTAGCGTTGACGAAAAAGCTACTGGCAGTTTTGTTCCTTTAATGATGTTTACTGCTACAAATTACACCTACGATTTTTATTTAGTTAAAGGAAATCCGATACCCGTAATTGCAGGTGAATTGTCGAGTGGTGTCGCTATCAAAACAGTTACACAAGCCTCTTTGTTAACAGGAACTGATGCTGAAAAAACAGCTAAAATTGAAATTACTGCTCAGGATGGAACAACAAAAAAAACATATTCCGTTAAATTTATCGAAACTGATAATGTATTTCTGAGCGGATTATATACTGCCAATTTAAATAATGCACCTACCGATTGGGGTGGAAGTAGTATGTATTTTGCATCAAGTAAAACCGATGGAAATAATAAGTATGAAGGTGCTAATTATGCTCGATGTCTAAGTGCCTCTACGTCATCGAGTTTACGACTGCCACAAACTAAATCGGTTGGAACTTTACGATTTTATGCTAAAAAAATTGACTCTCAGGTGGTTGGAAATATAAAAGTGAGCACCAAAATTGATGCCGGCACGTGGACTACCGTTCAGGATTTTGGCGATATTTCAAATGCTACATATCAGGAGTTTTCGGCTGTAGTGAATCAATCGGCTGTTGACAGTATGTTTGTGCGGATTGAAATTACCAAGAATGGTGATACTTATGCCTCAGCCGGCTATTATATTGATGATATTTCCTACACTGCAGCTACTCCCAGTGCAGTTATCAATCAATCTTCCGATACCAGAATCAATGTGTTAAATAATACGATAGTTGTAAATGGTGCTGTCAGCAAAAACCTGTTGATTGCAACACTTACGGGTCAAACAGTTATAAACCGAAAAGTGATCAACGATTCGGAGTCTATTCACCTTCCTAACGGATTCTATATTCTACGTGTTGGAAACGAGCGATATAAAATTAGAATAAGCAAAAACTAATTTTTGGAGAATTACCAGCCTTTCTACTGATTCTTTACGAGGAAAAATTGAAAAAAAATAATTGTAAATTATGTATAAACAAAAAGAACCCGCAAAATTTTGCGGGTTCTTTTTGTTTATCAAATATCAGTTTAATTCGAAACTAATACTTTGTAAACCGACTGATTAGAGTTTGAATTTACAGAAACCAAGTATAATCCATCGGATATGGTTTGCATTTTGTTTTCACCAGCCAGTAACGAAAAATGAGCTAATCTTCTGCCTTGAATGTCGTATATATTTGCCGAAACAGACTCGGTCATAGCCCTCATTTGCAGTTTATTATCTTTTATTGACAAATGAATATTATTCTCACTTATTGGTTTATTCTTGATTGAAGTAATTCCATACACCATTTCAAGAAATTTATCGGCATACCGTTCGCCCATCATTTTTACACTTGGTGTATCAAAATGAATTCCGTCCGACAATAAAGTAACTCCCGTAGCATAAACAAAATCCGAATTAGGTATATAACTCTTTACATCCTGAATTACTGTTTGATTAAAAGCATCAAATTCAGGTCTGCCATCGGTCAACTCACCACAAATAAAAGGAAGGTTGGGAAGATTCAATTCTTTCCTGAAATTTTCGACCATGGTTTTCATGTTCGATTTATAGGATACAAAATTATCCGCCAATCCTTTACTGTTGTCGGCCGAACCTTGATGCCATATAATGCCTTTTACAGTACCGTATTTGGCAATTTCTTTGATTCTTTTCAGCGAGGCATCGTAATTTGATTTTCCGGGTTGATACCAAACTGAAATAGATGAACCTCCCTGAGCATTGACCATAATTCCTATTGGACGAGAAATCTTTTGTTGGACTTTTTTGATAAAGGTAAAGGCAGGACTTAATGCCTCAGCCGAAACACTTTTTGAGATATTGGCATAGCGGTTCATTGGGTTGGTGGCAAGTTCCATAAAATCAGCTCCATTCAACAAATATACATCTGGTATTGGGTCGGTACCTTCGGCTGCATAAGAGGCACGGCCAGCCATTTGCGATTGACCCATTGCCAATACAATATCCATTTCGGGTAATCGGTTTACCACAATGTGATATTGTTTCTCAACTAGTCCGTTTGCTGACTTGCAGGTAATTACAGCTGTTTTTTCAGACTCAGAGCCTTGTAAATTAGTTGGAAGTTTTATGCTTACAGTTGCGTTTTGATCAGCGCTTTGTGCCGTAAACGGAGTTGATTCTACCCAGCCATGAGGTACATTTAGCGAATAATTCGTTGTTTTTTTGTCAAACGGAATAATCGGTTTTCCGTCGGCTGAGACCGACAACAGGTCTGCATTATTTGGTTGAGCCGAAAGTTGAAATATCACACTGTATGTGAGCGACCCCGCCGTGTTTGTTACGGTAATTTTTGTTGTTCGTTCGCTTTCGCTTCCGGTGAGATTAACAGCAGGAATTATCGATAAAGTGGAGTTGCTCTCGATTGGAATTGCAGTTACTGTGGGAATTATTGTAGCATTCCACGGTAATATTACATTGTATTTATACTTATTTGACACAAAACCATCAATAATAGATGCATTCAGCAGAATACTTTGCAGCCTTAATGTCGAAATGTCTTTTTCAGTATATTGTAAATGAGGATAAAACCCACTTGCATTTTCTTTCGCATGCCAGTTTACAATTACTCCCGCACCTGCAGCTGTTTTTACCACATCTCTGTCCCTCATTCTAAATGCTATAAACTGTACATTTGCATTGATAGAGTCTTTGACAATAGATGTAACATCCCACTCATAATATTTTGCACCCATACCCTGAATATCTGTAGCTGCTGTTGTATAAACAGTAGTTACATCAGCACCAAGTTTTTCGAGTTTATTATTAGCACTCAAATCATCCTCCACCCAGTCGGTTTTGGTTACAGGATAAAGATTAAAAGTATGGGCTTCTTTCAAATCGGCATACATTCGGAGTTTTATAGTTTCGATAAATGGCGACAAACCACTAATATCGAAACGAAGAAAAACCTCACGACGATATTGAGAACCAGCTGTAGAATGATACGAATACACATACGGTTCTAAGCCCCTGATTTCATCTCCGGTTCCGGTAGTGCTTCTGTAAATGTATGCGTCATCAAATGCTTTTAATTCCTGAGTTTGCTGTGCCCAGCTAACCTGCATCGAGCTAATAATCAGTATACAAAGCATCAAAAGTTGTTTTTTCATTTCTTTTTCTTGAATTTGTAATTACTCCCTCCATTTTTGTCAATATCGACTAAATGGAGGGAGTAAATAAGTGTTTAAATTTTTTGAATCTCAATTAGTTTATAACAACCTTTTGAGATCCCATTTTTGATTTTACAAAATAGACACCCGATCGAAGTTTTATGGATGTTAACTCATTTGTTAACTTTGCAGAAGCTATTTTTGTTCCCAAACAATTATATACATCGCCTCCATAAAACATCAACTGTCCATTTGAAACATATGCTTTATGCTCATTATTTATTTTAATCAAAGCAGTTCCTAATGGAGTTGTAGCCGTTACACTTACCGAAACTCCTATTGCAGCATAATTCATAGTTGCTGCATTGGCTCCATCAAATCCAAAAGGATAAATACGAAATGTGTATTGTGTATTTGCAGTTAAACCGGTAATTTCTTGTGATGTTGCCGTTCCCGAATTTACAATGGCAGCTACTGTACCCGTTCCAATTGCATTTCCAATTGAGTATGTAGTTAGGTCAGATGGAGTTGTTCCCGGTGCAGTAGCACCATCTCGTTTCAGAATTAAGTATCCATCGGCATCAGTCGAAGCGGTCCACGTAAGATTGAGAGATGTTGAACTACCATCAATCGGATTTGTAGCAAATGAACCTACAGCGATTACTGGTTCAACAGCTTTGGTAAAGAAACTACTTTCTACCGACAATGTTGTGTTAATTGCATTTGTGGCATACGCTTTATAAAAAATTTGTGATTTCGAAGGTAAAGTTGTTCTGGTATGCGAAAAAATGCCTGTTGAATTTGTTCCCTCTGCTAATTTATTATCATCAATAGTAACACCTGTTGTTGTTTTCCAAACTGTACCACGTTCGGTAATTACGCTTCCGCCATCAGAAGTAATTTCACCGCCCAAAATTGCATCAATACTTGTAATTGAAGCAGCTGTTGGATTAGTGATTGTAGGTGACACAGCACTACCGGTTGTTGTGACTGTCACTTTTTGAGGTGTGGATTGCAAGCTTACTCCCGAAGCGCCTTCAGCAACAAAATAAATATCGTAAGTTGTGTTGCTTGCAAGTCCGGTAACAGCCGAAACATATTCATTTGCACCGAGAGTATTTGTTATTGCTCCTTTCTCGTTGGCAGCTACTGCAGTTCCATTTGAATCTTGTCCGGCTTTTATCTGAGCTGCAGTTGGAGAGGTTGCACCACTTGCCAATACAACAAAATAGGTTGTTCCTGGAGTGTTAATTTTAGATTTAGCAGTAAAACCCGATGCTGTAGGATTTTCGGCCTTGGGCCAACCCGAAGTGAAAGTTACAGGCACTTCATTTACTGAAATATTATCGATTGCTACTCCGGGGCAACTTCCAGCACCTCCTGAAAGATATCTTAGTATCCATCTAATTTGTACAACAGCCTGATTGTCACATGTTCCAGGGAGCATTACATTGTACCCCGTCAATAAATTTTGTGGATCTGTAGTTGCTGTTGTCTGACCGGTTGTAATTGTTTGATATTCTGCTGGAGAATATGCTAAAGTTGTGAAAACTCCTGATTCGCCTACTCGATATTGAAAAATCAAACCTGCAATTCTTGTATTGGCAGAGCCATCGTACGGATTTCTCACAGTCATTGCATCAAAACCAACACTAAGGTTTCCCTTATTTGAGGTGTTAAGTGATAAACAAACAGTAACGTCTGCTGCCGAACTGCTCATGATTCCTAACTTTCCGGTGTAATCGTATGGATTTGCACCTGTTGGAGTGTTTGCATTGCCTAGAGTTAGAGTTCTGTTTCCAGTAGGGGCGTTCGTACGTCCTCCTGAGCTAGGAACAGCAGCCGAAACAGTCCAGCCTATCCAACCAGCTGGAAACGCAGGAGTTCCTGTGCCAGTCAAGCTAGCAAAATCTTGCGTATAAGGTAATGATTGAGCAGTAGGCATTGTTTGTGCAGTAAGTGACAAGGTAGACATAATTGCTGCTGCAATCGTCATAAAAATGAAAATGCGTCTTCTGATAAAAGTAGTTGTTGATTTCATACGATTTTTTTTTAGTAATTAGATGTTTTTTTCTAATACAAAGATATATTCATAAACTTGTTTTAAATGATATTTTAATACAGAAAAGTAATACGATAATACAAAACGAAATATCATAATGATTAGAATAATTTTGGATTGATTTATATTACAATTAAAAGCTAATGGCTCAAAAGTAATTCGTATTAAATTATCACTTTAAAAACATATTGATTGCTACCTGAAATCGAGTCAATCTTAAAAAAATATATTCCATTATGTATTTCGTTCAACGAAAATGAGTTGGTTTTTTCATAACAATTTGAAGTTCTTATTAATTTCCCAATTGAATTGTAAATTTTCAAGGTGGATTTTTCTTCTATTCCATCAATAATTAAATAGTTTGAAGTTTTATTGATAGAAATAGTTGAATACAAGTTTGTTGATGTAGAGCTTGTTCCATCAAAATAATTAATCAATTTAAACCTGTTGTTGTTCAACAGGGTCATCTGGCTTGTTAAATCATAGTATTCCCCATTGCTATTAGTAGCGTCTTTTATTATGCCTTTATTAGAGTCACCATCATCCTGATATTTAAACCAATGCCAGCCAACAAACCTACCTGATTTTAAAAGCTCAATACAGGTGTTTTGATACCAAGCACCTCTGTTTACCTGTGTTTTTACTGTCCAGCCGGCACCCGAATAACCTGCAACCCAACCTGCTGAAACAGCATCTTCTCCTTTTACATAAAACTCGCTTACTATACACGGTTTGTCAATCCATTTTAAGTAAGTGTTTGCGTTTGTTATTTGGTTATCAGGCGAATAGTTGTCGTAAAAATTCACTGAAACTATATCGCACCATTTGGCGGCAGCCTTCACAACTCCCTCAATACCTCGCGGACGGCCGTGAAGTCTGCTTCCCAAGTTCATGTGGTTTGGGTCGTATTTTTTCAATGCAGCCGATGTAACTTCGTAATAATGTTCGGCCAACTTTGTGGCAAAAGCCTGAAGAACAGCTTCTGAAGCCTGTCCGGCCACAACTTGAGCCTTTGTAAGTCCGTTAGCAGTGGCAAAAGCAAGTGCAGCATCGTAACTCGGATCGCCAGCCGATAAATCGGTCAGGAAATTAGGCAGTTGATCTTGATTGAAATTTATTTCGTTATCGATAAAATAGCCCAACAAGTTTTTTTCGGTTTTGTATTGTTCAAATTTTTTAGCCTGTGTATCGCAGTATTCAGCAAATTTCGGGTCAAGCACAAAAATATAATTCAGGTCACCTTGAATGGCTGTTGGGGTGGTGTAATAGTTCTTTCGAACATTTTTATAGCCCAGAAAGAAGTTTATCCGTCGGGTGTACGAAAATTGATTTGTATGAGTGTTGTTATAACGTAATGTCTGATTTTCGTCCGATAAAAAGCTACCAATTCCGTTAAAACCAAGCGCCCAAAGACGGTCGCTTGCATCGGCCACGGCAGCATCGTTCGCTAAATTGTACAAGCTATTCATGGCAATATTTAATTGTGCTTTTCCTTCAGGGTCAATTATCCACCAGCGGCTTCCAATCTTTTTTGTATAAAAAAATCCGGTAGCTGTTGCCGTTAGTTGGTTCGAACTTCCGTATTTATTTACATCCAATTCACTGGCACTAGCAATGGGTGTAAATGCAGGCAAGAGTGTTATCAATTTAGCTTGACGTGATGTCCAACTTCCTGTTCCAGACGAACCTTTTGTTTCGAGCAAAGTGGTAGTTTGGGCAAAAGTAAGTTTTACAATGAATATTGATAAGAGTAAAAAGATATTTCTCATAATATCGAATGATTTTTTATAGTATTTTATTTTGAACTGTTTATATCAAAAAAATCAATCAATGAATAAACTTGTTCATTCAATTGTTTCATTTTTTCTACAAGAGGTTTATACCATTGATATTCATTATTCACAATACCTTTGTTCGAATCAACATTTGAAGGATCAACTCCTTTGGCAGTAGGGTCATTGTCCTGATATTTAAACCAATGCCAACCCACACAGTTGGGCGATTGCAGCAGTCCCAAACAAAAATGTTGATAAGCATAGCCTCTATCCAATTGAGTTCTTACTGTAAAGCCGGCACCAGTTGTATTTGCCATGCCCGAGTCCATTCCTTTGGTATAAAATTCCGTAATCATAAATGGTTTACCTGCCCATTCGCCCCAGCTTTTCATTAATTCTTGCTTCGGAGTCCACGACCCGTAATAATTAATAGATACAATATCGCAGTATTTTCCAGCAGCACGCAACACACTTTCGATGTTTTTAGCACCACCATGTAATCGGCTACCCAAGTATAGGTGATTAGGGTCGGCTTTTTTCAGGGCTTTTGATACTACCGAATAATACTTTTCGGCCACAACACCAACAAATTCAGACCGAAGTTCATTTGTAATCTCAGTTGCATTTATTCCTTTGGCTCGAAGCCAGTTTTCGGCAAAAAGTCTACCAGCATCTTTCGGATTAGTAAGAGTAAGATAGCCTTCGAGATTTGTCAAACCAAATGGTAATTCGTTGTCCGAAAAGTAGCCTATCAAATTTTTATCATCTTTATTTGTTACTGCCTGTTTGGCGTGTGTTTCGCAAAACTCTTCAAACTCAGGGTCGAATACAAAAATACACTGATTTGGATAACCCGTATTTCCGGGTAGTTGATAAGTTCCTCCACGTTTTTTTCCATAATTACTCATAAAACTGAGAATTACTGTGTACGAAAATTTAGTTTTTGACCGATTATTTTCAGCTGCAATCAGTTCGGTTTCGCTCCACGAACCAATACCATTGAAGCCAAATGACCTTATGTCAGTGAGACTTTTTTGCATCCAAACCTGCTCATTACCAAAAGTTTTTTTCAGTGCAGTTTTATTTCTTTCCGAACTGTTTTGACGTAATCCGTTTACCACTCTTTGATAACTGGGATGGCCCTCAGGGTCAATTACCCACCAACGATTATTAATCTTTTCGGTGCGGAAAAATCCGGTTCCTTTATATTTTATATCTGCTTTGCTACCAAACATGTTTTCAAATACAATTTTGGGTACAAAGCCAGCCAGACTATCTAAGACTAGTGTTTCGTAAACCCGCCACTTTTGATCGGGCTTGTTTTTCTCCCAAGGTCTTGCCTCAATTTTTATCTGTTTTGAACTTATGTTTTGACATTCAACATTCAAATTCGGCAAAATGAATGTAATAAAAACCAATGTTTTAAAAAGTATATTTTTTCTCATTTGTTGATAATTTGACTCTAATTACTTAAGGGATAGTTTATAACAGTGCACTTATAGATTATTTCAGCAATTTATTCAACTCACTTACAAGAAGAATTAACCCCGGTTGTTTCATCGAACCATGTCCAAAACCATCCAATTCGAATAATTTAGTTTGTTCATGTCCAACCAATTTCATCATTCTTACAAAATAGGCATTTTCTTCATATCTTCCCAGCATTTCCAATTCTCTATCGCCGGTAATTATTACTATTGGCGGTAAGTCTTTTCGTACATGATAAATGGGAGCAAATTCATCAACCACTGCTTGAGTATCGGGTATTCCACGTTCGCTTCTAATTTTAAAATGTGTAATTACTTGTGGACTAAGTGGTAGTAAACCTGCAATTTTTGAAGCATCAATTCCATAAACCGCTAACCATTTTTTATCCATTCCTACCATCAAGTCAAGATAACCACCTGCCGAATGGCCTGAAAGATATATTTTATTTACATCGCCACCATACCGCTCAATATTTTTAAAAACCCATGCTACAGCTGCTGCAGCATCTTCAATATAAACCGGACATTTAACAATCGGATTTTTTCTGTATTCGACCCCAACCACAGCATATCCTTTTTTTAGAAGCTCGTCAGGAATTTCTTTTTTACCACCGGTTAAACTGCCTCCATGAAACCATACAATTGTTGCAAATGATTTCTTGTAAGCTGGATAATAAATATCTAACTGACAGTTTTTAATTGCGTAATCATCAAGCTTTTCCGCTTTTACATCTCGGTAAACTAAGTCTTTATCTATCTGATAAACGAGGGTATCCTTAAATTCTTTTTTTTGTGCATTTGTTGTAGTTATAAAAAGAAAAAGGACAAGAAGTATTTGATGAGTTTTCATACTGTATATTTTTAATAAATTAATTAGGATAATGGCAAAATCATATTCAATAATTTGCGAACAAAGGTGTTGATTATTTCTGAATTTAAATGCAAAGGTAATGCTGAATATGAATCAATAATAAAACATTCGTTCAGAATAAAATCCAAATTGTACATATTATTAAAAAAATTACATATCATTTTTTGTTTTAAAATTTTTGTATCAATTAACGGTGCAAACATACAAAATATTCGCCTCGCTTGATAATTTTTGAATTCAATTAAATGGTAAATTCGTACAAAAGGAATTGTAGAACATAAAAACACCCCGCAACGCAGCAATTTGATTTGCTGTGGTACAGGGTGAATTTTCAAACCTTAAAAAACCGAATTTGTTAAACTAAACCTTCATCTTGTTTAAATGGATTTTGAATACTATTAAATGTCTCGCTTGGTCCGGCTGGCGGAGCTGATTGTAATGCTAATGAAATTTCGGTATAGATTTTATAACTTAACAAAATCAGTTTCAATACTATCAATTAACTGTTTGTCAATTTTCAATTCTACCGCATACGCTCGAAATTTACTAACAGCAGTGCTTACTATTTCAATTAATGACTTAAAATCCTGAATATCGTTACGCAGTGCGACAATTTCTAAATCTTCACGGGTAATATTTTCATTCTTACCATTGATAGTTATCGAATGCCGATTCATATAGGCAGGAGCTCCAAAATCTACACTGTATGTCAAGTCATAAGCAGGGGACAAACGCCAAACACCATCAGGAGACATACAGAAACTGAAGTTTTTTGTATGGTCATCTACATTCCGGGCAAGCACATTGAAAATCATTCGCAGGTATTGTTGACGGCTATCCTCATAAGGTAAATTGAGTCGGCGTATTACGGCAAACAAATCTTCGTAACTGTTGCTTCCGGGCGACATGGCAGCCAGCGTTTGAGTATGTATCCGGTTATTACCAACCCTGTCGAACCGACGGGTGAGAAAATGGGTAACATTTCCGTATGTACGCAATTCCGACGACATCATATTTATACCCGCAGCCAAAGCCATTTGGTAATACACATATTCCAATTTAGCTAATGGATAAGATGAATTATCATCATATTTCAAAATAAAATGTTCAAAACCTTCCGGAATATTTCCCTGTCCGGAAATAATTTCGCCCGTTGCCTTATTTACCGCAACAATTGCTTTCGGGCGTTTCCCTCCAGGCGACGAACTGATTTTAATCAAATCCTGCCACAGAATTGAATTTTCCGGATTGAGTATTGTCGTTTCCCGTTCATTCAATACCTGTTTGGCAAACGCATACAGGTGTTCAATATCTACTGAAAAAACGGAATCATCACCTAATTTCTGAGCAGGTTCATATTCAAGCGCACCCATTGCACGGCTTCCAATAAACGAAAGATGATCCACAGGACTTACTTTTTTAGTCGAAATATAATTATCCCGCAGCCAAGCGCTGAAAAGAGAATGGCCCCATTTATCGGGAAGCGAATCGGCAATCATGGGCGGTAGTCCCAAATACAATTTATCTTTATCGCCCGTCCACGGAATACGTTTTTTGCTACGTGGCGAATTGATTGACATGGTTAGAGGAGCAATATCCAAAGCTTTTTCCAAAAATTCCGATTCATACTCAAAAACAGCCAAACCCGCTTTTTTATCCCACGAAAGATACCCTACCGGCATTCCCCATAGTTTTACCATAACTACGTTTGTTTCCATAATTACTTTCCTTTTTGTTGTTTCTTAAATAATGCACGAGGACTTTCGGGCAGTTCAGGCAATAGTTTCTCTATTTCGTCAAGGCTATCGATAGCACGGAGCAATTTTAGAAACGAAGCCAAGGTAACACCTGTAGAAGAACCGTTCTCAAAAGAACTGATTGTGAACACGCTCAATCCAGATTTCTCTGCTACTTCTTTTTGCGTAAATCCCATTCGTTTGCGATAGTCGCTGTATCGTTTTCCCAATTGTCGGATAATATCACTACCCGATTGTTCATATAGTTCAGTATACATATTCAACAATATTTTTGCAAATATAGATATATCTATAATAAATTCCAAATAAAATACATAAATAAAGATATATCTATAGTGATTAATAACAAAAACACCCCGCAATGTAGCAGTTTTAACTTGCCAAATTGCAGGGTATGATTATCCTTAAAAAACTAATTATTAAACTAAACCTAATTTCTCATTTTAGCATTCCAAACCAGCAAAGCTACTAATGCCGATAATAAAGTTGCTCCAAACCAGAAATAGCGTGCTATTGAAAAATCGTAGGTAATAATATTATCGACAATGACTTTTTTATCACTTATTAGAAAACCGCTTATCAATTCCTGTATACCCGCACCGGCATAACTCGCTATTCCAATTAAACCCATAGTTGCTCCCGTGGCTTGTTTGGGAGCAATGTCTATTGCCATTAGTCCACCCAAAAAAGTAATCAGAATGCCAATAGCAAAACCGTGTACAAGCATAGCGGCTGAATCAATCCAAACATTGCCATTGGGATAAAATAAAAATACGGAAACAGAAACGATATTTAAAATACCTGCCAACAGTGCCGGAATATTACGACTTCCCTTGAAAAACTTATCGGAGATGAAGCCCGAAATAGCGGTGCCAATAATACCAGTAATTGCTGTTAAACCAATCATTTGACCGGCTTCTAAGTTCGAGTAACCTTTTTCTGCCTGCGCATAAAATATACCCCAACTCTCGATAGCGTACCGACTGATATACATTAAGGCACTCGAAAGTGCTAATAGCCAGATATATGGATTCTTGAGAATAGATTTTTGAGACGCTGAAACTGATTGTGTTGTATTTTCAGTAGCATTTAACGGCGCCGTTTTACTTACAACGGATGGAAGTCCTTTGCTTTCGGGGCTGTCATGCAGAAAAACAAAAACCATAATTGCGCCCAAAATACCTGCTGCTCCTGCACCCCAAAATCCCCATTGCCAACCGCCAATTCCAATCAGGAATGGCAGCAGGGTAAAAGTGATTGCTTTGCCGATATTGTGACTGGCGCTCCATATTCCATAATAAGTTCCCCTTTCTTCTGGGCTAAACCAACGCGTAAGCGCCACCACACTCGGAGCAGCACCCAATGACTGAAACCAACCATTGAAGCCCCACAGAATAAGAAAAACAATAAATATGGGGAATGCTCCCATGGCCAAATTGACAAGCGCAGTTAGGATTAATCCGGTGGCAATAAACCGATTGATATTGGTACGGTCGGAAAAAAATCCATTCACTAATTTGCCAACAGCATAGGTAAAAAACAAGGCTGCACCGATTTTCCCCAACTCACTTTCGGTAAAAATATTAGCATCTACCAATGGTTTTTTGACGACACTGATACTCAACCGACAAACATAAAACAATGCATAGCCGAATGTAGCAGATAGAAATACGCTGTAACGGTATTTAAGCAGGTTTTTCTTAACTGTACTTTCATCGTCAAGCACAGGATGATGAGCTGCAGGTGAATAAAATTTTTGAATGAATTTCAACATAAATCTTGATTATGAGATTATTTTTTCCACCCTTTTTTCTTCAAATAGTCGATTAACATTTGTGGGCGATCGGTTTGTATGATACGAGCACCCAAGGTTTCGACAAGATAACCATAGGATTTGTCAGGATTCTCCAGTGCTAAATCATCGTCACGTCCTCCGGCCATAGTATCCCAAAGCGTATTGTACCATATCAGGCTTTTCCCTTTCAGCAAATCTTTTACCTCATAAGGAACTTTGCAA
>CAMBSB010000074.1 GCA_945870155.1 Paludibacter jiangxiensis
TCCACCACCAATTTCATTGGATTCTCAATTGCATCAATTATCCAACGCAAGAAGCGAATGCCATCTGCTCCATCAATTATACGATGGTCGTACGAAAGCGAGAACGGCAACATCAAGCGTGGTTCGAATTTACCATCAATATACACCGGTTCTATTTGTCCGCGCGAAACGCCTAAAATAGCCACTTCAGGTGCATTTACAATCGGTGTAAAAGCTGTTCCGCCAATTCCACCGAGGTTAGTTATGGTAAAGCAACCGCCACTCAAATCGGCAATACCCGCCTTTTTGGTACGGGCTTTCTCTGCCAACACATTCATTTCGCGGGCTATTTCAATCACATTCATTTGGTCGGCTTTCCGAATGACAGGTACCATCAATCCAAAGTCCGTATCCACAGCAATACCAATATTATAGTATTTTTTGTAAATCAATTGTTTGTTCTGCATGTCCACACTGGCATTAAACTGCGGGAACTTTTTAAGTGCTAACGCAATTACTTTTACCAAAATAGCTGTAACAGTTAGTTTAACGCCCTGTTTATCCGCTTCTTTTGCGTAGCTTTTTCGGAATTCTTCGAGAGCGGTAATGTCTGCTTTGTCGAACTGCGTTACATGCGGAATGGTATGCCATGCATGACTTAAATGTTCGGCTGTTTTGTAACGAATATTACTCATTGCCTGCATTTCTATCTCGCCAAATTTCGTGAAATCGGGTAGCGGTTCCGCATGTTGTTCGGCACGAATATGTTGAATTTCATTGCGTTGCTGATGTAGAGTTTTGCTAAATGCTTTCACATCGTCGAGCAAAATGCGTCCGCCAGGCCCGGTTCCTTTTATCTGATTTACATCCACACCAATTTCTCGCGCCAATCGGCGAACCGAAGGTGCTGCAGGAGCTGCATTTGGAACAATAGGTGGTTGATTTTCGACAATCACTTTTGGAGCATCAGCAGCTACTGTTGGCGCCGGAATAAAAACTTCTTCTTTTTCTGGGATTTCAACTTTCTCTTCAACAGTTGTAGGAGCAACTAAAACTTCTACAGGAGCTTCTGCCTTTTGAGCAACAATTGGCTCTTGTATAGGTGTTTCACCACTACCAGCTTCGTCAATCGCAAATATTTCCTGTCCAATTTCCACCGTATCGCCTTCGTTTACCGAAATGCTTATTACTTTTCCGGCAATGTCCGAAGGCACTTCAATAGTTGCCTTGTCGGTTTCGAGTTCGAGCACAGCTTGGTCAATCTCAATCACATCGCCAACTTTGACTAATACTTTCACGATGGAAGCCGATTTTATATTTTCACCCAATTCGGGTATCTTAAAATTTTTCATTTATCTATAATTTATAAAGCCCCCTAACCCCTTAAAGGGGGAATAGGACGGATTCTATGATTGTTGTTCAAAAATCTAAACTATGATATCATTGGATTGAGTTTATTTGCATCAATTCCAAGCTCGTCCATGGCTTTTTTCAAGTCGGCCAATTTGTAATTACCTTCCTTATACAAAGCATAAAGCGTTGTAAATGCAATGTGTTTGGCATCCACTTCAAAGAAATCGCGTAATTTTTCGCGTGTTTCCGAACGTCCGAAACCATCTGTACCAAGCGTGTAAAGTCGTTTAGGCAACCATTTTGAAATAGAATCGGGCAATGTTTTTACATAATCCGAAGCGGCCACAATTACGCCATCATTTTTAATTAATGTCGAAACGTAAGGTGTTTTTTCGTTACCCGGATTCAATAAATTATAACGTTCCACATCCAATCCGTCGCGTTGTAACTCTTTGTAACTTGTTACACTATAAACATTTACGCCAACACCATATTTGTCCTGCAAAATTTCAGCAGCTTTCAAGGTTTCGTTCAGAATAGTTCCACTTCCAAGCAGATTTGCAGTGAGTGTAGCTTTTGGTTTAGCCGATTTTTGGTACAAATACATTCCTTTCAAAATGCCTTCTTTTGAACCTTCGGGCATGGCCGGCATAGGGTAATTTTCGTTCATTACCGTTACGTAATAAAACACATTTTCCTGTTCTTCGTACATGCGACGAATACCATCGCGAATAATTACAGCCAGTTCGTAAGCAAAGGCAGGGTCGTAAGTTACCAAATTCGGAACCGGATAAGCCAAAAGATGACTGTTACCATCCTGATGTTGAAGTCCTTCGCCAGCTAATGTTGTGCGCCCAGCAGTTCCACCTACCAAAAATCCTTTCGCTTGCATATCTGCAGCAGCCCACACCAAATCACCAATGCGCTGCATACCAAACATGGAATAATATACAAAAAACGGCATCGTGTTTATTCCGTGTGTGGCATAAGCCGTTCCGGCACTGATAAACGACGACATAGAACCCGCTTCGGTAATTCCTTCTTCCAGAATTTGTCCGTTTTTGGCTTCTTTGTAATAAAGTAATTGTTCTTTGTCAACCGGTTCGTAAAGCTGACCAACGTGCGAATAAATACCGTTAGCACGGAATAACGATTCCATACCAAAAGTACGGGCTTCGTCGGGCACAATAGGAACTATTAATTTACCTATTTCTTTGTCTTTTAATAATTTAGTGAGAATACGAACAAAAGCCATAGTAGTTGAAAGTTCGCGATCTTCCGAACTTTTATAAAATTCAGCAAACACTTCTTCGGGTGGCGTTTTTATTGGACGAACCTCTACCCGACGTTCAGGCACTGAACCTCCCAGGGCTTCGCGACGTTTTTTCAGGTATTGCATTTCAGGCGAATCTTCAGGCAATTTGTAGAAAGGCGCTTTCACGACTTCTTCGTCCGAAAGCGGAATGCCAAAGCGTGTACGGAATTCTTTCAATTCGTCTTCGTTCAGTTTTTTCTGCGAATGGGTAATATTTTTTCCTTCACCACTTTCGCCCAATCCATAACCTTTAATGGTATTTGCCAGAATTACAGTTGGTTGACCTTTGTGGTTAACAGCTGCATTAAAAGCAGTATATACTTTTTCGGGGTCGTGACCACCGCGTTTCATTTTTTTAATTTGCTCATCGGTTAAGTGACTTACCATGTCTTCTAATTCGGGGTCAACACCAAAAAACTCCTTACGAACATATCCGCCATCGGCAATGGAGAACTTTTGCGACTGACCGTCCACAATTTCGCCCATGCGTTTTACCAATTTTCCTTTGTTATCGTTTTCAATCAAAGTGTCCCATTCGCCACCCCAAAGCACCTTTATCACATTCCAACCTGCGCCACGAAACACTGCTTCGAGTTCCTGCACAATTTTTCCATTTCCACGTACAGGGCCGTCTAAGCGTTGTAAATTACAATTTACCACAAAAATAAGGTTGTCTAACTTTTCGCGCGAAGCAAGTGTAATTGCGCCCAATGCTTCGGGTTCGTCAGTTTCGCCATCGCCCAGAAAAGCCCAAACTTTTTGACCAGCTGTTTCTTTCAATCCTCTGTCTTCGAGATATCGGTTGAAGCGCGCCTGATAAATAGCCATAATTGGCCCCAAGCCCATCGAAACGGTAGGAAATTCCCAAAACTTAGGCATAAGCCATGGGTGCGGATAGGACGAAACACCACCGTTCGGGTTCAATTCACGGCGGAAATTGCAAATATTATCCTGTGATAACCTACCTTCTAGAAAAGCACGGGAGTAAATCCCGGGAGTTGAATGTCCCTGAAAATAAATTTGGTCGCCTCCGTTTAATGCATTTTTTCCTTTAAAAAAGTGGTTGAAACCTACCTCGAGCAGTGTAGCAACCGAAGCATAGGTCGAAATATGTCCACCAATACCGGTTTCGTTTTTGTTTGCTTTTACCACCATTGCCATGGCGTTCCAGCGAATGATGCTCTTTATTTTGCGTTCAATCTCCCGATTTCCCGGATAGGGCACTTGTTTGTCGCGCGTTATGGTATTGATATAGGGTGTGTTAGCAGTAAATGGCAATTCGATGCCGGCTTTGTGTGCCCGTACTTGTAATTGACGCAATAATTCCACAACACGGTCGGGTCCCCATTGCTGCATCACGTAATCGAGCGAGTAAAACCACTCCTCGTTTTCTAATTCTTCAATATCTTTTGGTATTGCTTTATTTGTATTCATTGCTGATAAATTGATTATTTGTTTTAGTACTTAAACAATTCAATTTTAAATATGTTTTAAGTTGAAACTAGTACAATTTGAAATTTAACACAACTATCAATTTATCTCTTTGTATATCTGCAACTTAAATAAATCATAAAAAATCTTATTTTGCAATGTCTACATTACACAAAAACAATATATAGTTAATAATTAAACAATTACAAATTTATTTCATGTTAGAGAATCGTATTGACCGTCGTATTTTAAAGGAACAATTACAGCAAGAAACATTTAAACGCCGCACCATTTCGTTTTACAAGTATTTTAATATCGAGAATCCAACCGAATTCCGCAACGATTTGTATCGACGCTGGAATGAATTGGGCTGTTTCGGACGAATTTATGTGGCTCGTGAAGGTATAAATGCGCAAATGAGTGTGCCGGAGCATAAGTTTGAGGAGTTTATGGCGTATTTATATGCCATTCCTGAGCTGAATAATTTACCCATAAAATATGCCATTGAAGATGATGGAAAATCGTTTTTCAAACTCACCATTAAAGTGCGACCAAAAATTGTAGCCGATGGTTTGGAACACGGAACTTATGATTTATCGAAAGTAGGAAAACATTTGTCGGCTTTGGAGTTTCACGAAGCGTTGGACAATCCTGATGCCGTAGTGGTGGATATGCGCAACCATTACGAAAGCGAAATTGGCCATTTTAAAAATGCATTTTGTCCGGATGTAGATACTTTCAGGGAAGAAATGCAAATGGTAGTAGATAAATTTAAGGACGAAAAAGACAAGGAATTTCTACTGTATTGCACAGGCGGCATTCGTTGCGAAAAAGCCAGTTCGTTCCTCATTCACAATGGCTTCGAAAATGTTTCGCAATTGCACGGTGGCATTATTGAATATGCACAACAAATTAAAAAACTCGGCATTGAATCAAAATTCTATGGTAAAAATTTTGTGTTCGACGAACGCTTGGGCGAATCGGTTGATGGACAAATAATTGCCCGCTGTCACCAATGTGGCAAACCTGCCGACACGCACACCAACTGCGCCAATAACGATTGCCATTTGCTATTTATACAATGTGCCGAATGTCGTGCAAAATACGATGGTTGTTGTGGCGAAGAATGCCAAACCATTTATCATCTTCCCGAAGAAGACCGAAAAAAACTACGCATTCAACATGCTGATAAATATGCAGATAGTAAGATTTTTAAAAGCAGGTTGAGACCAAAAATGAAAAATATTGATAGCCTCACTTAGAGTGCAGCTATCAATTGTCGATAGAGAATCTTGCAAAATAATGATTTACAAATCTGACGATACGAAGATTCTATTAGGGTATTTTATCATTAGAAGTAGATGTTTTTTTATTTTACTCCAATTAAACTTATTGTTGTTCAACATAATTATTGGCTCCTTAAAATTTATATCGTCGAAAAAAGCCAATGCTTTCAGAATCATGACTCCATTGCTTTCATACTTTGTTTGGTAAGCATGAATCATATCGTTTAGTGACATAATTTTTGATAAATAGGCAATATTAACAAAGTCTTTTAGTCGGGTTCCATTTCTAATTATGGCATTTAGTTTCATGGCTGCTAAATCATTATAAGAAGCCAATCGAATGCCATTTTTTATAACGTGTTCATCAATCCAACTGTATTTATGTGCTATGCAATCAATTTTTACATTATTAATCTCACCTTTTACGGTTTCTTTATCTAAAAAATCGAGCTCGAAGTGGAAATTTTGTCGTAAATGATCTGTTAATTTTTGCTCATTAAACTTTCATTCGAAAATAAATCCAAATCGACACTGATTCTATGTCCCAAATGCAGTGAAATTGCAGTTCCACCCACTAATACAAAATTATTAAAAAAGGAATCTTGCATCAACCGACTTAAGAGTTCCAATGTTTCGGGCGCGACGGTTTCTGTGTGTAACATTTTAATTCGTGTTTTTTTAAGCCAAATACTGCACAAACAAAAGCAATATCCTTATCGTTTAAATAAGGTATATTTTTAATCCCATCGATAAAAGCTTTTTTTCCATAAAGATTTAAAGTGGCATAAAAATCGGAAAAGTGTCCTCTCTCTATGACTCGTTGCAACACTACGGTTTGCATTGCATTCCAATCGAACTGCTCAAGGTTATACTCCCACAGCAATGAAGTTCTCAGTTGGGCATCGCTATATTCTTTGTAATTGTCGAAAAACATTTTTATCTGATTTTTAGAACAAATATAGCATTTTTTTTTGAGATATACAAATTTCAATTATATTGCCTTTTCGTTCTATTTAAAACTTTTAATTCGTTATAAACTTACCGTCGGATTGCTAATCCAATGACGGTGAAAGGTATTAATGCTTCGTACAACAAGCTATTTCCTGTAACGGATATACATTATAAAGTAAACCAGTGTTTGCGACAAGATGCCGGACTTGAACTTGCCGCTTTTGTTTTTGAAATCGGCAATACTACGCTGGATAACAGAGCCCTTTGTGATACCAGAAAACCCAATTCGATTAGCTTGGTATTGAGCGTTGTTTCTCCAAACACAGAGTAATGCAATTCGCAATAATATTAGGCTGGGCGAGGCAAATAATTGCACGCTGCCACCAATGTGACAAACCTGCCGATACGCACACCAACTGCGCCAACAACGATTGCCATTTGCTTTTTATACAATGTGCCGAATGTAGTGCAAAAATACGATGGTTGTTGTGGCGAAGAATGCCAAACCATTTATCATCTTCCCGAAGAAGACCGAAAGAAACTACGCATTCAACATGCTGATAAATATGCAGATAGTAAGATTTTCAAAAGCAGGTTGAGGCCAAAAATGAATAAAACAATAAAAGTCAAATAGCTTAAGAATTGTTGATTTTTCGGTTAAGGGACAAACAATATTGTTTTTTATGAAATTTCACGAATCTTACTATATTTATTACAATGCATATTGGGATTATTTTTTATTATCTACCCCAAACTAAACAACATATTAATCAAAAACGTTATCTTTGCAGAAAATTAATTTTATGGGACAACTCGATTACATAAAAGATATTG
Source organism: Paludibacter jiangxiensis (assembly GCA_945870155.1). Lineage (GTDB taxonomy): Bacteria > Bacteroidota > Bacteroidia > Bacteroidales > Paludibacteraceae > Paludibacter > Paludibacter jiangxiensis_A. The sequence goes on from CAMBSB010000074.1 coordinate 7,150, forward strand.
CTAAGTTTGGTCTGGAAAACGATCAGAATAGATTATTGTCTGTTGTGAACGATTTGATTGAGTATTCCAAGAAAACAAAAAAAGTGAATTTTGCCATACAACTTCAATCTATTATAAAGGAATCAATCCAGCATCAAAGCACTAACAGTTTGACGAAAGTCGGATCTGAAAATTATTATAATAGAATAGAAGACAAGGAGGTATCAGATTTAATTCTTGAAAAAATCACTTCTGACTATCGTTTGGAAAATATTGTTGCTGATCAAGAAATTATGACAAATTTGGTTGCCTTCATTGAAGAACACCGAAAGATTGAAGTATTAAGACGATTTGATTTACCTGTCGCCAATAAGTTATTATTGCATGGACAATCAGGCTGTGGAAAAACACTGGCATCGTATGTGGTAGCCGGTGAATTGCACAAAATGATGATTGTTATCAATATCGGTGCGATTGTATCTTCCAAACTTGGCGAAACAAGTAAAAATCTGGCTAAGATTTTCAGGAAAGCAGCCATTGAAGATTGTATTATTTTCCTCGATGAATTTGATAGTCTGGGAAAAGTACGTGACTATAGTCAGGACCACGGCGAAATGAAACGTGTGGTCAATACCATTTTACAACTTTTCGATTACCTTCCTCAAAGTAGCATTGTTATTGCCGCCACCAATCAACGTGATATGTTGGACGATGCTTTACTGCGTAGATTCGACAATATTATTGAATTCTCACTACCGGGCGAAAAAGAAATCAAAGCACTGATTGATCTTACCCTTAAAAACGGTCGCTTTGTTTTTGACAATAAAACTTCGGCCAATAAGATTGCCAAAGAAGCACAGGGCTTGTCGTATTACAGCATTCAGAAAACCCTGATTACCGCTATCAAACGCAGTATTTTTGCGCTGGAAACGCCTGAGAATATGCTTTCGGCTAAAATCAGCACTGCTATCTGGAAACAACTTATTGAAATGGAGAAAAAAGCACTTGCCCGATAATTTTAAGCTTCCAATACCGCTTCTGTGCTAGCATCGGCTATTACTTCCAGTTCATTAATCAACACCAGTTCCTCATACAACCGACCCGTCTGAAGTTTAAAATTCTCCTCAATATTGATTACCAACGAGAAAGGATATTCGATTGGATAATGGGCTAAATCGGACTGCAACAACTGAGCTGTCAATCTGCTTTGTACTGCCAGCTTTAGCGTACAATTCTCTTCTGTCAGATTCTTCACATCAATCAAAAAATCCATTTTCTGGCAATTAGAATAAGGAATTGGTTTGGATTTATGCCTCCCACTTTGCGACCAATTCAATGTTGATTTAATATGTGAATCACAATCCTTCTTCTTCGCATTTATTTGGTCACCAGTATGATCCCTAAAAAACCCAAAGGCCATGTGAATTGGATTATAAGACAACTGATTATGCTGAACAGGCTTGAAAGTAAAACAGAGTGTTGCACTACATTTCAGAATACCCTGACTTCGACCCAATACTTCTTCAATCAAATACTTTGGAAAATGAACAGGATAGATTTTCATCTTATCATTTTCAATTGTATCCTCTAAAATCAGCGTAGGACTTCCCTCCGATGAAAATAAGCTACGTTCAGCATTAACATACCCATTTCCTGCAATTCTATGAATAAGTTTTTTTAATCTTATACTAGTTTTAATACTATTCATAGATGCCCCATTTACAATCAGCGCCTTAATGGTTTGCATTCTCAAATCAGGATATTTCCCTTTGATTTTTGCGGCAATATTGGCTGTGAGCGGTGCTGCATAACTTGTTCCACACTCTTTAATAAAACCGTGAGCCGGATTCGCCGATAAAATATGCATGGCTGTATCATCACCATAATCTAAATAACCTCGTTGTTCAATAAAGTCTCCACTACAATCGATCACATCGGGTTTAAAATATTGAATGTTCGATTTTTTACCACTTAGCACCAAGCTTAAATCCACATGCCCTTTTCGAGTAAATAGTGTCGGGTATTCCCTGCCCGGTGAACAACCGAAGAAAGCACCGGTTCTCAAATTCTCGGAAGCTCCTCCAATGGTTACGTTATTCAAACTATCGGAAGGTGTAGACAAGTTAGTATGTGAATTTTCAAAATAATGCAAATCGTAGGTCCTATTTTCATTTACGGCATCGTTGTTATTAGCCGTACAGATAAAAATCAAACTATCAGTTTCGTAGGTAAACTTATCCAGCAAATAAGTGTAGGACGAAAACGCTTCGTTCACAGCTTTGGGCGAGTTATAGCAAGTGGTCAAAACAAATATTGATAACTCAGGATATTTCGCTTTTACATCATACAGCATCTTAATTATTTTGGCTTCCGACAAATAGCCGCTACCTGTATTCGATAGTTTAAGCGATAGTAATTTAGCATCGGCCCTTACCTCTCCATTAAATTCATTCAGATGATTCTCCCTGCCCAAAGCAGCTAATGCGGCTACCCCTGTACCATGACCATGCAAATGCCTGCCACCCGCTGTATCGATTAATGGATTACCCGCAAGGCTAAATGAAATATCCTGTAATGTGATATCTGCTAACGGAGTTTGCATACTGATACCTGTATCTAATATCCCAATCAACGGTAAATCTTCATCCGCATTCAAAATCCGAAAACCGTATTCACGCTTAGCGACATTAAAAGCAGAAGGTCGCACCACTGAGGATAAGGAACAAGTGATGCTTTCTACAATATCAAAATTATCCGCTATTTGTTGGATTATCTCAGGGGTTGCTCCGAATAACTCTATCCTATTATTCTCTCCGTCAATAGTGAAGTTCACATTATTTTCGGTCAAAAATTGCCCGATTGAGTTCAATAATGCCTGCTGTAATCTTAAACTAAGAAGTTGAAAATCCAGCGTATTCAACACCACTACTTCACCTGCCTGCTGAATATCAAATCGAAGTATATCAGCCGATGTAAGCAATTTAAAACTATCAATAAAAGTAATTTTATTTGAAAAAGTAGCACGTTCATCATGCAGCAACCATCTCTGGGTAAACTGCAATACACTTTCAGTAAAGTGATTGAACTTTACTTTGTCAATAACAGCAAATAATATTTCCTTACCAAAATTACTCACAGATACTGCTTCCAGTCCAAACTCATTAACCCATTGAGTAAAAAACTGATCTAAAATAAACTGATCGAGAAACGAAATCCGGATAAATTCTATATTGGCAGGGACTTGTATGGTGGTATCCCGATTAGCTTGCCTTTCACTTCTATCCACTACAAACTGGCTGTAATTCATCTCCAGCCTTTGTGCCATAGGGACATAATTGGGAACAACAGGTTCTTCGTCCTCTTCTATTTTGCCACCTCCATAATTAAATTTCACTGGCACTAATTCTTTTAATTGTTTATTTCCTAATAGTCTGAGATGGTTAAGTTTGGGCATATTTTAAATCTTTTTACTATTCAAATAATTTATAAACGCACTACATGAAACCAACATAAACAACGCTTCTTCTGCTCCGGGAACATATTCAGCTGTTTCATCCATTAGAGCGTGACGAATACCTGTGGTAGGGTCGTTGGTATAACCATATAAAATCTCAAAACTTTTACGTAGAACGGGTGGTATTTTAATACCTGCACTTTCCATCTTAGCCAGATTTAATCCTTTATCACCTGTTATTTCACGTGTAAATGCTTCAACAGCTGTAATTGATTCTTTTATGGAGTTACGGTAATCTGCATTGGGCCGCTGTGCATAAAGCTTTAAAGCATTGTTTAAATGTAGTTTTACATTTTCTTTATTGCTTTCAATGGCTGTTTCAATAGTTTTTATTTCCTGTTCAGATGTAATTTCTACAACTTGGTTTTCAACTATTCTATACCCAAAATTTAGTCTCTCAAACTCAGCATTGATATTTGAAATAAAGTTCCCTAATATTCTAATATATATATGTTTATTGAAAAAATAATTTATGGTCATTTCAATCAAATCAAGCTTTTCATACCATTGTTTGTTAGAATCTCCAATAAATCTAGTTGAAACAATTCTGTAACCTCCACTAAGCCAAAAATCATTTTTTCTATTATTTAAAAAATAACACCAAATATTTTCTTCTAAACGAGCATATTCTTTACCATCACCTTCAAAATAGTTCATTTCTTTACTTAAATCATCATAGCAAGTACATATTGCATTCTGTATCTCAGGAGTTATTTGTTCTCTGATAATAACTTCTGATGGTTTTAAATACCCGTATCGTTCTGAGAATTTCATATATGTTTTTATTTTGATTTGCCAATTAAAGGTTTAAGCTCCTTTGATAGAAATAATTCCAAGGGATTTACAAAGTCATCCAGCTCTTTATCAAAGGTAAAAATATGTACTTTCAATATCATTTCTTTCTTTAACCAGTGTTTTAGTTGCATTCCACCTGTTTTTTCATGAGCAAAACCAAAATGTGTAGATAGTCTTTTACTCAAATCCTTCTTTACTTTCCCAACATACAGAATATCACCACTTTTATTTGGTTTATCTTTGATAGCAGAAACATTTCGTTCTTTTTTTTCTATATATGCATTAAGTTGACTAATAATATAATTCGTTTCATCATTAGGATATTCAAATATATACAAGCAAACTTTTTTATTTAACTGAGGGTCTTTATTGTCGAAATCACTAAAAAACGTTTCTTTAATTTTTTCGTTTAATGGGTACTTGTCCTTACTGAGTGGATTAAAAGGTTCGTCGTTTAACCATTCAGTATTCAGTTCAATACAATGATAGCAACTTTCAACTTGATTTAGCTTACTGAAAATTTGATACCCATTATTGATTGAGGCTTTCAATGTACTTTTTAATATCTCCATTTTAAAAATATCGTTATTTACAATTGAGAATATTATTTGTTTAAACTTTAAAAATCCTCATCCAAACTACCACCATTCTCTTTCAACCATTCTTTGGCATCTTCATAGTTCGGTAATTGAACCGAAACTATATGCCAAAACTCATGTGAGTGATTAGGGACTTGTAAGTGAGCAAGTTCATGCACAACGATGTAATCAATTACATCAATGGGTGCTTTGATTAATCGCCAGTTGAAATTCAGAGTACCGTTGGGAGTACATGAACCCCAGGTATATTTGGCATTGGTGACATTAATGCGTTTGTGGTTTGCACCCATAAATTCGGCAAAATGCTCAATACGTGGCACTAAAACCTCTTTTGCTTTCGCAAAGTACCATTCAAAAAGTTTCTGCTTTACAGTTGTTGAATCACTTGCCCCAATTAGAAACTTATTCCTGAACTGTAACTCTGTTGAGCCATTTTCAACAACTTCTAAAGGATATAAAGTCCCCAAATACAAAAAAGACTCACCCGAAACAAACTCTTTTGGCACATAATCGGAAACATACTTCTGATTCGAATTGAGTTTTTTTTCAATAAGCAGTCGTTTTGAATAAACTGCTTCGTGAATCTTTTGCTCCGTAAGATGTTCCGGCGCTCGTACAATTACCTGTTTATCGCGTTCAACTATAACAGACAATGTTTTTCTGTTACTCCGTATAATGGTATAATCAAACATTATTTCGGTTTGGCAATTTCAAACAATCGTGTTACAATCTCATTTCTTTTAGGAAATAAACCAGGTATTGTCTGATATAAATTATGTTCTTTTGAAATTAAAACGGCCACCAATTCGCTTCTTAACACATTCTGTGATTGCACATTGTGCCAAAATCCTATGGCTGTACTTTCCAATTGTATCTTGTCATAAATTTCTTTGGTAACAGCTACAAGCACATCAATTTCATTGTCGGATAATTCGTGTTCCTTGCTGAAAATCAAATTTTTCAATACACGGAAATAAGGCATTTGAGTTTTTCGGTCAAGACCATAAGTTGGTTCTTTATCTCTTGCCAAAATACGTTCACGTAGTTCTGCCAGTTTGGCTCTGATTATTTCCCAACGCCCTGCAAACTCGCTTAATATTTCATCCAGCATTTCCGAAAACGAAAGAAACAGTTCAGGGTCTTCGTTAATGTTGATATTTATGTAATGCCTGATAGCATGTTCTATCTCAGCAGCTTTCGTTTTATTGCTTTTTCGCGACTCTACATGCTTCATAAATCCATCGTCGGTAATGGCAATGGGTTCTATTTCAGTGTAAATCCCCTTTGATTCCAGATACTTATCCGTAATAGCGCGCAGTTTGGCGGGTACATGCTTCAAACTCATTTGAGTGTCGCGGGTATGCAAACCTGCCTGAACATTTATTTCGCTGAAACGCTGAAAATCCTGTATAAACTCTAAGGCTTCCTTGCGGGGATATAAATTATTCAATGCTTTGGTGAACGCCCGGTATTTTTCTGTAAAGAGCTGACGATTATCATCATCGTAGAAGAAATAGTAAATTGAATCAAAGTCAGAAAAATCGGTAATATTATGCTCCGCAAAGAATGCATATAACTCATTTCGTGCTTCATCCATTGCATTTCTGAGTTCATTGATGTCGCTCATACACGAAAGAACTTCTTTTTGCTCCCGTTCGGCATAATCGTCCAATGCTTCTTTCAAGTGGTGACCAATACCAACATAATCTACTACAAAGCCCACATCTTTTCCTTCGCCACCCACACGGTTTACACGCGCAATAGCTTGCAAAAGATTATGCATAACCATTACTTTGTCGATATACATTACCTGCTCAATGGGTGCATCGAAGCCTGTGGTAAGCATATCAACCACAATAAGAATACCCACATCACCTTTTATTCCGTCTTTTAGTTTGCCAAAAGGAACTTTAAAACTTGCAATTGCTTCTTGTTGCTTTCGCGAGTCATTATATACTCTTAAATGTGAATCTTCATTTTGTTCGGGCGAAACAATAACAGCAACTTTCAAATCGTTTAGCAATTGCCACAAATCGGGTTTCTCTTCAGCATTTTCATATTCTGCTCGTGGTGCTGCTGCAATTGATGAATAGGGTTTGTCAATATTAAAATGCTCAGGATTTGCAATTGCATTTTCTATTGCCGCTTCCAATTCCAATCTGTATCTATGCGCCGCTTCCTTGGAGTTACAAACAACCTGCGCCTTAAATCCATTCGGGAAAACCTCTGTCAGATAATGCTTTAGCATATCTTTCGATTTGTCAGCAATTACGCTTCGGGTTTCCAAATATGCTTTTCGGGTTCCGTAACCCATAATTTTTGTCAGTTCAGCAGCATCCATCTCATTAAACACATCCAAAAACTCTGCATCGGCAGCTTTTCTGTCGCTCATTTTGGTAATGTTTGCTTTCCCTTCGTACACAATTTCCAAGGTAACTTCATCGTCAATTGCCTGACGCATGGTGTATTTATCTATGTAATCACCAAAAGTTGTCTCGGTTTTATCTATTGGCGTACCCGTAAAACCTATATGCGTGGAGTTGGGAATGGCATTGTCGAGATTTGCACGTAACAATTTATATTGCGAACGGTGCGCTTCATCCGTCATTACAATGATACGGTCGCTGGCATCCAAGCGTGGAAATCCTTCGAAATCCTTTTCCTGAAACTTTTGAATCATAATGGAGGCTATGTTGTAACTTCCACTTTTGAGCGTATCTTTAACGGCTTGTACAGATGCCGGATGAGCAACTGTATATCCTATATTCTGAGCTGTTTCGCTCAGCTGTTGATCCAATTGAGTACGGTCGGTCACCAATATAAATTTGTAGTCCATTAACTCAGGTACACTCCATAAGTGACGAACCAGAAATACCATGGTAAGTGATTTTCCACTTCCTTGTGTGTGCCAAATAATACCGCCACGGTCTTTTTTATTCTTTCCTTTTTGAATCCGCTCAACCGCTTTGTGTACAGCCCTGAATTGTTGATAACGTCCTACTATTTTAATGGCTTCGCCCTTATCGTTGGTCGAAAATATCGTGAATGACTTCAATATATTCAGTAAATTAGCTGGCAAAAGCATACCATGCACCAAGCGTTGTTGGTCGTTTGGCGAAGTACGCAATATCACATGTTCGCCATCTTCGCCCTGTTCGTTTACATAATACTCTTTTTGAGTCTTTGTGTAATCTATTAATTGGTCGAGAGTATGTGGATATGAATCAGTCCAGCGATAAAAGTATTTTTCCGAATTGGTGGTTATAGTGCCAAATTTAGCTTTATTTCTACAGGTAGCTATAATTATCTGATTATATGCAAACAGCAGTTTACTTCCTTCCTGACTATCGCCACGCTGTGCCGAATAACGCATCAATTGCTCTATGGCTTCATCAATGGGATTGGGAGCTTTAGGCGATTTACATTCAACTACCACCAAAGGCAAACCGTTTACAAAACAAATAATATCCGGGTAAATATGGCTTTCAGTGCCCGGAATGCGGATTTTCATTTGCGAAACTGCCACATAGGTATTGTTTTCAGGGTTATCCAAATCGATGTACTTAGCCGATTCGCTAATACCAGTTTTTTCATTTCGCATGGGTTGACCTTTCAGTATCAAATCCAATACTTTTTGATTATCGGCAATTAAATCATGTCCGCTCAACGATGTTATTTCACCTATGAGATCCACTATCTGCGATTTCTCTAACCACGGATTCAGTTGTTCCAAAGCTTCTTGCAAATCGGTTTGAAAAACAACTTCCAGAAAATCAGTACGCCCTGTGTCGGTAGGGTGTTGCGATTTCTCGAGCCGTATTATTTGCCAATTAGCATCAGGGCTTATTCCTTCTGCCTGCATAGCATCCAATTGAGCTAGAAATGGTTCTTCAACGTGAGTTTTTTCGTCGATTTTTATATTATCTTTTGACATTATTCCTATTTGACTAAATTTTTCTCAATAATTATTGATTTAAGTTTGCTTATACGACCAAGTATGTTCTTTTGATTAACATTATCTCCGGTAATTTTGAACTCAAGTTCTATTATCAAAGATATCAAAGGACTTAAATCTATTATCTTTTCAAGTTTATATTGTCTAACAAAGTTTATTCCCTTATAAAAAGTGTTTTTTGATAATTCTTTTGTTGAAATGTCAATTTCATTGTGATCATCAAGACTAAGGTTCATTACTTGTAAGCTATACAAAAATACCATACTCACTAATAACGATATTTCTTTTAATTTTTCGTTATATCTTTTTTGATGCTCAATGATGGCTTTCTGATAATGCAAAAAGCTTACTAAATTTTCTGTTGGTACATTTGCATTAATTGACAGTATTTGTTCATGATAATCTTTTTCAATACTATCTTGTTTGAGTTTTTTATTCAGAATTATCAATTCAGATAACTTATTTGTCGCATCATCAACAAAATTGTTTGCTCTTCTTAGCAATTGTGTACTTTTTATATTATTGTCCATAATTACAGATTTAAATTATTTGATCGGATTAACTTCTGTTGATATTTCAGATTCACTTTCAGATATATCATCATCCAATTTTTCTTCACTATCAGATTTTCTCTCTTGATTTTCAGCATTTAATGTTGTTTCTTCAACTTCTGTTATTTTCTCAATTTGTGCATCTTTCATTTTTGTTTCTAAATCCAAAACACTCTGTTTCGCTCGAGTAATATCATCTAATAATTCTTCATATTGTTTCTTTAGCCTCAAGTTATAAGCTAATTGCTCATTTTGAATAGAAATTTCACTCTGAATTGTTTGTAATTCCTTTTGTTGTTTGTTTTTGTCTTTATCAATTTGATTTATGTTTGATTCTAGTGTTGAAATTTTGGTTTTAAAATCATCATATTCGCTTTTAGATTTAATATTTAGTTCAATTGCTTTTTTCTCGTTGTTCATTCAACTTTTCTAATCCATCATGCCCTTGTTTCATCAAATCATCCGTTTTAAACAACGAATAAAAAGTAAATATCAAGAACACAATTGTTAATATACCTCCCCAAAGTTGTAATGTATAGTATTCATTTTGTAGTTTATTAAACTCTAACGAAAGCTGATTCTTTGTGTCGTTTTGAATCTGCCCAATTTGAGTGTGAACAAATATTGAATCTTTCCGTAATTGTTCGGTTAGTTCACGGTTGTTTTGGGTTCTGATTGCAGCACTTATAACTGATTTCACTATGCTATCCGCATAGGCTTGTTTATTGTTTTTAGAATTTGATATACTGTCAAGCAAAACCTTATAGTATGCAGTATCTTTAGATAATTGCATGGATTGAGTGTAAAAAACACCCAATAAACTATCTAACTTAGATAAATGATTGTTTTGAGCATCAACAATTTTTTGTTGTCTGTCTTTATAATCCAATGTGGTACAAATATATGCTCCTACAATTGCGGCTATTGAAACAAGTATTATGATTAAAAAGCCATTCAAATTACTAATTGATAAATTAGAAATCCAATTCTTTTTCTTTTCTTTTTCTTCTGGCATAGTATTATATTTTTACTCTTATTTTTCCGGTTAATAAATCCTGCATCAATCCTTGTTTCTGCTTTTGCAACTTGGTAAGGTTGGTTTGTTCGGATTCGATTAGTTTATCTTTTTGCAATAAAACTTCTGCAATACCTTTTTGCTCTTCATTTTTCGGTATTCCAACTATCAATGAAACTAATTTTTGAACTGCTAATCCTGGTTGTGCTGATTGTGCTGAATATTGATTCAGATTCATTGATTCTAATTTATAATACCAATAATCATCATTGTTTTTTGAGTTGGCTTGAACAGCAATGGCATGTTCTGACACATAGTTCCTTCCTTCTATCATATTTATATTCCCACACAATGCACCTTGTCTACCAATTAAAATATATTTTCCACTATGTGTGTAGCTGAATGTATATCCACGTAGTCCATTACCGCCATACACAGGATACTTATCCATAGAGTAAATGTTTTCAGCAGTTATATTATTTCCACTTCTAAATGTATCAAAGCAAACACCTAGTGCATCCACTTCCCACTCCTCTGGCACAACCATTCCATTTTTCTCAACAAAACTATGTGTTTGCGGACTTCGGATATTTCCATCTTTATCAATGCCATACGTTAGTAAATCGTGCATTAAGCCTTTCTTAATGTTTTTATATTTGGCTATTAATATTTCGGTTTGCTCTATGGCTTTGTCAATGGTAATAAGTATTTCAGCTATTTTGCGTTGTTCAGTTTGAGAGACTGGAAATAGAAACCCAAATTTTTTAATTGCTTTTAATTGAATATTCGGAAGACCTGAACCTACTCGTAAATCCATTATTTGGCTTTCTCGCCCTTTTAATGCATAAAAGAAAAAATCTAAATGAAATTTATCGTTAATATTTAAAAGAGTATAACAATGTCCCCCACACCAGAATTTTGTTTTTTGCTTAGTTACATACCCACAAGATTCTCCACCTTCACTTATTGTAATTGTATTTGCTTCCGTATTATATTTTTCACTAAATCCTGAAGGTGAAATACCACCATTAATACATGGAAAAGTTCCAGAATCATCTAATTCAAGTCTATTGAATTGAACTCCCTTTTTAATGACGCAAGAATTTTCTAAAGTTGTATCTCTCCAACCTTCCATTTCACACATATTTTAATTCAGTTAGAAACTTATTAAGCGATGTAAAAGTAATATCGCGTTCGGCAAGAATAGCTTTGTGCGAAATGGCATATTTATCCCACAGGTTTTCGAATAGTGCAACTATTTGTCGCTTTTCAGCATTCAGGTAGCGGTTTAGCTCGTCCGAAATCAAAGTAATATGTTTTAATAGAATCAGTTCTCGACATTCTTCTTCACTTATTACGCCACCAATGCTCAGCATCATAGCATCAAAGTTTTCGAGGCGCACACGCAATGCTTCGAGGCGGTCGGCACGTTCCTTTTTCAGTTTGTTGTAGTTAGCCTTTTCGGTTTTGTTTGCAGGTGCGGGAATGCGGTCGGAAGCTTGTATGTCTGCCCACAGTCCGTTGTATCGTGTCTGGAATTCGGCTTTAAGCTCAGCATTACCGTAGCGTTTCAGCTCTATTTTGTAATCCAATTCTTTCAACAATTGTTTGTCCCTGGCTTTCAAATCCTTAATAGCCGTTTCGGTAGTTTTAATATCGGCAAGCAATTGTTTTAGTTCGTCGTGCTCCTGTTGCATGGCTGGTCGCTTTGCCAGCGATTTAAGTTGTGCTGCCAAATAATCTTTTATTTGTTTGGTACTTTTGGAGCTTTCATCTTGCGTTTCTTCGCTATCGTCGTCGGTTTCCTCTGCTTCAAATTCCACACTTTCGAGCAATCCAGTCAGCTGCGATTCACTTTCGCTAATCGCATTTAGGTTTTGTTCTATTTCGGTCCGTTCGGCTGTAAAATAGCGTTCCACTATCATATCGTCGGGTATCAACGACGGCACCCAGCCCACCGACGAAATGGTTTTCAGGTCGTAACGTATTTTAGTCCACCAGTTTACAAATATGCCGGCACACTGAAACTGGTCGAGCACACCAAATGGCAACAAATTGGCTTTGATTGATGCCAGCAATTCTGCACGTACCCCAGCCATTGTTGCTTCCGCAGTAGCAATTTTAGCAAAATCCTCGCGTGCTTCGTCCCACCATGCTTGTAGGTTTTGCTGCATGTGTATGAATTTAGCATTTACAGCCTCGCTTTCGTCAACCTGTGTTTTAATAGCTTGCTTGTTGTCGATGGCAAAAAGCTTATACTTTTCTTCATTATCTACAAAAAGTGCCGAGTTATCAAAATCGAGTTTCTGGCATTGCTTGGCAGTGGCTTCAATCTCAACTATTGGCACACCACCCACCAAATGACAATGTACATCGTGCGGTTCGGCTGGAGGCGTATTGTCCACATAACGGCGAATATTGAGGTCGTAGTCCACAATATTATCTTTGTGTACGATTTTTGAATACCCGGGAATTTCTTCTTTGGTTTTTGTGATATAGCTAATTTTCTCAATATCTTCGGGGCGAAGCATATTCTGGACTTTCCCCACGGCATATTCGGCATCGGCGTTGATAAAAAGGATGTTGTCCTTCATATCTTCGGGTTTGTTTTTATTTATCAGAATGATACAAGCGGGAATGCTTGTGCCGTAAAAAAGTGCTGACGGCAAACCAATTACTGCTTCAATCAAATTAGCTTCGATAATGCGGCTGCGAATGTCCTTTTCGGCACCTCCACGAAACAACACACCGTGGGGCATTACAGTTGCCATTTTACCCGCTGGTTTTAAACTCGAAATCATGTGCTGCAAAAACATTAAATCGGCTTTCTTGCCTGTGTCGGGCGTAAATCCGTATGGAAAACGTTTTTTATCTTTTAATGTGAGTGCCGAATAATTTTGCGAGAATGGAGGATTCGCAATTACCCTGTCGAAACGCATCCAGGTTGAGTTTCCACGTTCGCGCAAAATAGGATACTCAATGGTATCGCCGTTTTCGATAGTTGCTTGCGGTATATTGTGCAAAATCATATTCATTTTACACATTACCCAAGTTGTACCATCGTTTTCCTGTCCGTAAAGCGAAGGCAAATGATTCGTAACATCTTGTTCTTCTACATATTGGTAAGATTGTATCAGCATACCACCCGAGCCAACTGTAGGATCGTAAATCGACATATCTTGCTGCGGTTCAATCAATTGAACCAACAATCGAACAACAGTATTCGGCGTGTAAAACTGACCGCCTTTTTTTCCGGCACTATCAGCAAAGTATTTAATCAGGTATTCGTATGCAGCGCCCAGCAAGTCGGAAAACTCAAAGTTATTGTTTACCAACGGCGGCATGGTATTGAAATGGTTAATCAAATCAATCCATTTTTGGTCGGGTACACTGGTTTTTCCTTTTTTTGCCGTAAAATCGATGCTCGACAACACGCCACGTAAAGCATCATTAGATTGTTCAATTTGTTTTAAGGCTAAATTCAAAGCACTGCCCACATCCTTTTTTACATCTTGCAGCGCAGGGTGAAAATGTCCTTTATCATCAGTCCAAGCATCGTACCAACGCGAACGAGCCGGGACAAAAAAAGTATTGCCATAAATGGTTTTATCTTCAAGCAGCTCTTTTAAGTCATCGGGGGTTAGGTAAGCGTATTCTTTCTTCAGTTCCTCACGTTTTTCATTGAATACATCCGAAAGTCTTTTCAGAAAAAGCATTCCGAAAATATATTCCTTGTATTCAGAAGCCTCCATCTTTCCACGCAATATATCGCAGGCTTTCAGCAGAAAACCCTCTAATCGTTGGAGCGTTATTTTAGTTTGTTGCATTATATTTAAGCAGTTTTTTTACAAAGCTACAAAACTACAAAAAATTATTCACATTTCGCCTTATTTGTTAAACTATTTTGGGGTTAAAGATAAATTTTGATAGTACATGGTTTTGAGAATTACAAATGGCGTCCGTATTTTGTAGAATGGCGTTAGCTAACTAAAAAAAATGCACTTGAATGACTTTCGTCAATTGGAAAACATAAAAAAGTGGACTTGAACAAGTGTAATAATTCACAAGTGAGCACATATTAACTCAAAAATAGCTTTATTCAACGCACACCGGAGCGAGGAGGCCGATATATTACTTTTGATTTTCAAAATATTGACTGAAAAAATGGCAGTATGAAAATTTGTAAGTAATTTTGTAAGATATATGTAACAAATAAATTACAAATAGATGAGACCTTTGCATTTTCTTTTAGTTGCCATTCAATTTGCAGGCATTTTCTATTTTGTTGTAACCGGCAGCATTTATCCTAAAAATATTTTTATATTTGTTTTAGAACTAATGTCCTTGTTGATTGGCGTGTGGGCTGTTTTTGCCATGAAGTTGCATACCATAACTGTTTTGCCCTCGGTAAAACCGGGCGGCCAGTTATGTACTTCGGGTCCTTATCGCGTACTTCGTCATCCTATGTACACAGCGGTATTGCTGCTGTTATTGGGTATGATGCTCAATAATTATTCGCATACCGGATTGGTTGTGTTTTTTATTGTTTTGGTGGATCTTATTGTAAAAATGAATGTAGAAGAAAAAATCCTTATAGCGCATTATGCTGACTATAAGGATTATATGACGCGATCAAAAAGAATTGTACCCTTTGTATATTGAAATGAAAAATATTTTTTAAATTTCCATAAGTGTTTCAAGGTAGTGTTTATCAATACCATACAACTTTTTTATTGCCAGAATATTGGCAAGAATTTTTTCTTTATCTGCTATTGATTTGCTTGATTTTTTCCCCACTATCATCAGGTTTTTAGGCGTATGCTCCATCGAAATAAATTCAAATACTTTCGTTTTATATCCAAAATACTCCATTATCATAGCACGTATCGAGTCAGTAATAATCTCAGCCTGACGTTCTTTTAAAATTCCAAACTTAGTTATATTACTTAGTTCATTGCTGACATTCATTGCTTTACGAATTTGTTTGTGGCAACAAGGGGCACATACTATCAGCGAAGCATCCGATTTTATTCCCCTGAAAATTGCTTCGTCTGTAGCCGTATCGCAAGCATGAAGGGCTATAAGTACATCAATTTTTTCGAGTTGGGCATCTGCAATAGTTCCTTTCACGAAATTAAGCGCTGTAAAGTTTGCTTTTTTGGCAATGTTGTTGCTAATATTCACCAAATCTTCTCTAAATTCTATGCCTGTCATTTTAGGAGAAAGTTTCAATTCATTGGTCATATAATCGTAAAGTGCAAATGTCAGATATGCTTTACCGGAGCCCATATCGGCAATATGAAAATCGGCGGTTAAATTCAGATCTTTCAAATTGGGTGCAAGTAATTCGATATATTTGTTAATCTGGCGGTATTTATCACTCATATCCATTCTCAACTCAAAATTGGCATTTGTAACACCCAATTCTCGTAAATAAATGTTATTATCGAGGGCAATAAGTTTATCTTTTGGTTTATCGTGGCTGAATGTTAATGGTAAATTTAACTTTGTTTTGCTGGTTTTAATCTGAATTTTTCCATTTGGCAAAGTATATAAATTTAAAATCTCATTAATGCTTATAATTTCGGCATTGTTAAAATCTTGCTCAATTGCCAGGTTAATTAATTGAATCCCTTCATTAATTTCGTAATTTTTGGTAATGTCTTTGGTAGTGTGTCGATATACAAAATTGAGCACATAGGCTTTTTTTAATTCTACAGCACTAACAATTACTTTTTTTAAATCTGAAGTTTTATCTTTTGGAGAAGTAAGTGTGAATTTAACTAATTCTTTGTTGTTAACTAAATCCAGTAGTTGTGCAACAAAAATATCTTTATTTGTTTTCATGCGTTAATGTTTTATTTGAAATTATTTACAAAGATAGTTCTAAAATAATTCAACAAAAAAATATATTGGAGTAAAAAGGGTAATACATAAAAAACGAGCATTCCATAAAAATGAAATACTCGTTTAAATGTTTAAAAGATTTATCTAAGTATGTGATAAAATTATAAAAAATCACGTAATTTATTAGTTTTTAATTGTTTAAATGTGGGGTTTTCTTGGTAAACCAAGCGGCAAAGCCGAGCGGCCCCATACCCCACATACTTTTTTGTCTTGAAACAAAAAAGTATGCAAAAAAA
>CAMBSB010000075.1 GCA_945870155.1 Paludibacter jiangxiensis
CATCAAGTTCGTTCCATCGACTTAAAACCTCTTTGTTAACATCTGATAAATTAAGACCGGAATACTCTTTAAACTTTTTCATTTTAATAATTACCTAAATAAGGTACAACATGTAAAAAAATTCGATTTAAACCAAAAAATCGCAATTAAATATATAACTGATAATTAATAATTTAACAGCCATTCTAAAACATAAACAATACCCAACTAAATATAATGACAAAGAATTTTTAATCACAAATTCAGTCTATATCATTTTTTTAAATAAGGGTGCAAATTTACAAAAAAATACCGATAAATTTTTATTCTGTTTTTAAAATTACTCAATCTCATTTACATAAAAAAAGCTGTTAGAATTTAAACTAACAGCTTTTAGAATTTTTGACAATGTGTTTATTGTTGATTTCTAATATCCTTATTTGCAGAGTAAACAATTTTCAGTGCATACGCTCTACGTAAAGTTTGCTTAATATCATTAATAATACCCATTTTTGTGTCCTTATCCGCTTTGATTGAAACCGTCATCATGTTTTGATCATCTTCATTCATGGCACTACGTTCACTTACAATAAATGTTTCTAACTCATTTATGTCGGCAAACACATCGCCTAATTGAATACGTGTTTCAGAACCAAAAGATTTTTTATATTGTTCCATTGGTTTACCTACATACACATACCTTGTCAATGATTTATTCTCTAATTTTTGCACTTCAGTTGCTAAAACCGGAGAAACCCTTACTTTAAATGTTATTTCTTTCATGGTCGTTACAGCCATAAAGAAGAATAGAAACATAAAAATAATATCGGGTAATGAGGATGTACTTAATTCAGGCGTTTCTCTTTCTGTGTCTTTTCTTATTCTTGCCATTATTTTACTCCTCCATAATTTTTAGGTTCTGCTTCCGATATTTTTTGTGGATATACAGCCTGAATTGCTTTCTTTTGATCTTCATCTAAATCATCAAAAAGTTTTCCAAATTTCTCTTTCGAAAGTTCATTACGTAGCTCATTATATGCAGCAACCAATTCATTCTGAACCTCAATATAGACTTGATATTGTGTATCAACATCATTCTGAAGAGAAATAACATGGTCTTTTGTAATTTCAATTTCACCAATTAGTGGAATATTAACCATTGTTTTAACCGGAAGTTTGACATCATTAGCTTCATTGGTAATAAATTCCCTAGCTTTTTGGCGTAAATCGCGAATATTCATTTCTTCACCTTGTACCATCAATTGGTTTTGACTGTTTACCTTAACAATGAAAATATTTCGTTTGTTAATATCAACAGGTGGCACAACTTGATCTTTGAGCAGTGGTGGCGGAAGTCTTCTCGACAATCCCGTACTTGTGTTCATAGATGTTGTTACAAGGAAGAAAATCAAGAGCAAAAACGCGATATCAGCCATCGAACTCGAATTGATTTCGCTTATTTTTCTTTTTTTTCCCATGATAAAATTAGTTCTAACTATGAGGATTTATCCTCGTTTCTAAATTATTTTGCACTTTTATAAATACCGGATCCAACTATTGTTACTGCAATGCCAATAAACAATACATATATTGAATATATTAACATGTCAGAGAACTGAGCCCAAAAACCTTCATTTTCAGTTCCTTCATAACCAATAATTGAAATTTTTTCAGTACTTCCAAAAAACCAAGCTACAATAAATATCGCTGCAAAAATTGCTAATGGAATTAATGATTTTACCGCATCCATAGGACTTTCAGTAAGTTTTTTTACAAATCCATAAATTGTCAACAATAAAGTTATAGCAATTGAAAGTACAACTAAAAAATATGACCAATATAACAAAGCATCAGTGAATTTCGGAACTGTAAGGCTCTCTTCGCCTATAGTCATCGAATCTGTGTTACCACCTAAATACATCAATACAACTAGTATAACTGATATGATTCCAAGTATTAACAAAGAAAACTTTGAAATTTTTTCTATTAATTTTGACATAATAAAATGTTTCAGATTATTTTTTTGAATGTTTTACAATGATATCAAGCAATGAAATAGAAGAGTCTTCCATATCATTTGTCATTGATTCAATTAAAGATAAAATGTAGTTAAAGAAAACTTGTAAAATCATGGCAACAATAAGACCAAATACAGTAGTTAAAAGAGCTACTTTCATACCACCTGCTACAATGGTTGCAGAAATATCACCCACTTGTTGAATTTTGTCGAATGCCTGAATCATACCTACTACAGTTCCCAAGAAACCTAAACTTGGAGATAAGGTAATAAATAAAGTTACCCAAGTTAAATTTTTCTCCAATAAACCTAATTGTACTCCACCATAAGAAGCAACTGATTTTTCAACAACATCAATACCTTCATCAAAACGTGAAAGTCCTTGATAGAAAATTGAAGCCACCGGACCACGTGTGTTACGACATACTTCTAAAGCTGCTTCAACACCACCTTTATTCCATGCTTCATCAATGTTTTCCAACAATTTTTTTGTGTTTGTTGAAGACAAGCTTAAATAAAGAATACGTTCAATACAAAGGGCTAAACCTACGATTAAACAGAATGCGATTGGAGCCATCCATCCGGCACCACCTTCAATAAATTTTTGTTTTAACGCTTTGTGCATACCACCTTCTTCTGCCGGAGCAGTTGCTTCGTCTGTAACTTGAGTTGAATCTGTTACTGCTACAGCTGA
This sequence comes from Paludibacter jiangxiensis, assembly GCA_945870155.1. GTDB lineage: Bacteria > Bacteroidota > Bacteroidia > Bacteroidales > Paludibacteraceae > Paludibacter > Paludibacter jiangxiensis_A. The sequence continues at coordinate 2,691 of CAMBSB010000075.1, forward strand.
ATCAGTTGCAGCTACTTGTGCGGTTGCAGTAGAATCTTGGGCTACAACAGTCAAAGTGCTTCCCAAATTGAAAATCGCTACGATTGATAAGATTGCAAATACCTTTTTCATTTTACTTTTTTTTAAATTTCTAATTTTTGATTTTTATTATTTGTTTTAATTCTTTCAATTTTCTAATGAAATGCGGAGAGGAAGAGATTCGAACTCTCGATACGATTCCACACCGTATATACGCTTTCCAGGCGTACCTCTTCAACCACTCGAGCACCTCTCCAATTCGAGGCGAAATTAAGAAAAAAAAGTGAATTACAAAGAATTCTTTGAAATTTATATGTAATTAATTGGTTTTTTTTCTGTTTATGTGAAAATTGTTGGCTTTTAGCCTAAATTTTTAAACAATATTTTTGCATTTCGAGTTGTTATTTCAATAATTTCTGTCTTTTCGAGATTATATATTTTTGAAATGCACTCAGCTACAATATTAATATATGCACTTTCGTTGCGTTTTCCTCTGAAAGGAACAGGCGTTAAATATGGTGAATCAGTTTCTAAAATTATATTCTGTATGTCAATATTAGTTAATGTTTTGTCTAAGCCCGAATTTTTAAATGTTACAATTCCATTAATGCCTAATAAAAATCCGCCCACATTTATAATTTCTTGTGCTTCGTGGTTAGTGCCCGTAAAACTATGAAATACTCCTTTCAGACCTTTTCCTAAAAATGGTTTCATAGCCTCCATGGTTTCGACAAATGAATTTCGAACATGAATAATCACAGGCAAATCGTATTTCAAAGCCCATTCTAATTGTTGTTGAAAAACAATAACTTGTTCTTTCAAGAAACTTTTATCCCAATATAAATCTATTCCAATTTCTCCTATTGCTAAATATTTACGGCGCTCAAGCTCAGTCTCAACTAATTCAAGTTCGTTTTTATAGTCAGCATTTACACTGGTTGGGTGTAAACCGATACAAGCATAACAAAAATCAGGATATTCAGCTTCGAGTTGAAGCATTCGCGGAAGTGATTCACTGTCGACATTTGGTAAAATTATGTGTTTCACACCAATATCTTTGGCACGTTGAATTACTTCGGCACGGTCTGCATCAAATTCTTCGGAATATATATGTGAGTGCGTATCAATCAAGACATTTACAATTTATTCATTTACAATTTACAATTTATAAAACCTATTTGTTAATTGCTATAAATAGTAGATGGTAAATAGTATAATAGTCAATTCTTTTCATTCCCACTCTATGGTTGCAGGTGGTTTTGAACTAATATCGTACACTACGCGATTTACACCTTTTACTTTGTTAATTATTTCGTTGGACATTTTAGCTAAAAACTCATAAGGAAGTTGTGCCCAATCTGCCGTCATGGCATCAGTTGAAGTTACGGCTCTAAGTGCCACAGCATTTTCGTAAGTACGTTCATCGCCCATAACACCTACCGATTGCACTGGAAGCAGTATTACCCCGGCTTGCCATACTTTATCGTATAAATTCCAATCGCGCAGTCCGCTTATAAATATATCGTCGGCTTCTTGTAGAATTCTCACTTTATCGGGAGTAATATCACCTAAAATCCTGACTGCCAATCCAGGCCCCGGAAATGGTTGACGTTTAATTAAATGATGCATCATGCCTAATTCAGTACCCACTCTACGCACTTCATCTTTAAACAACAAGCGCAATGGCTCACAAAGTTTCAGGTTCATTTTCTCGGGAAGTCCACCCACATTGTGATGCGATTTGATTACTGTTCCTGTAATGGAAAGAGATTCAATGATGTCAGGATAAATGGTGCCTTGCGCCAACCATTTCACATCTTTAATTTTATGTGCTTCTTCATCAAAAACATCAATGAAGCCACTTCCTATAATTTTTCGCTTGAGTTCAGGGTCAGTAACCCCGGCTAAAGCTTTATAAAAACGGTCTTTTACATTTACCCCAATAACATTCAGTCCCAAATGTTCATAATCGCGCATCACATTTTCAAATTCATTCTTGCGCAACAAACCATGATCAACAAAAATGCATGACAGGTTTTTTCCAATGGCTTTATTGAGTAATACTGCAGCAACCGACGAATCAACACCACCAGATAAACCTAAGACCACTTTGTCATCGCCTAATTGTTTTTTAAGTTCAGCCACAGTCGATTCCACAAACGAAGCAGGTGACCAAGAGCGTTTACATTCGCAGATATTCAGAAAATTCTCCAACAATTGAGTTCCATCTAAAGTATGAAAAACCTCAGGATGAAACTGAACTCCCCAAGTTTTTTCACCATCTATTTTGAAGGCAGCCAAATCAACATCATCTGTGCTAGCAATTTTCTGGAAATGAGCTGGTATTGTTGTTATTGAATCGCCATGCGACATCCATATTTGAGAACCTGAATTTATGTTGTTAAACAATGGATCGTTTGCATCGATAAAAGTCAAATTAGCACGTCCATATTCACGCGAACCGGCAGCTTCAACATTGCCACCGGAATTGTAAGCCATAAACTGAGCACCGTAACAAATTCCTAATACAGGAAAAATTCCACGGATATTAGATAAGTCAGCTTTAAAAGCCGATGGGTCGTAGACCGAAAACGGACTACCCGATAAAATCACACCTTTTATATCAACCGTGTCTTGAGGAAATTTGTTGTAAGGTAAAATTTCGCAATATTCATTGAGTTCGCGTAAGCGACGAGCTATAAGTTGAGTAGTTTGTGAACCAAAATCGAGGATAATAATTTTTTCCATGAAATGAAATCCTTAAAATTTTTTATTGTGCTAAATTTCGCACAAAAGTACAAAAAATGTGAGGGTTGTGCAATACACAAAAAGATTAATGTTATTAAAATAATTCGATTGTTAAATATGAATAATTTAGACGGGATATTAAAATTATATACGTTAATTTTGAACTTTAATGTAAAATAATTAAATCATTTTTAAAACAATTGATATTGATCACCTATGGACTATTTTAAACTTTTAATTCACATTGTCAACTAGTTTGTAACAACTTAATAATAAGTGAAAATAATGTGTTTAGAAAAAATATCTTATATTTGTACGCTAAAATATAAACCATACAAAAAATGAGTCCAAAAATTAAAAAAATCCTAGGCATTACATCTCTTGTAATAGTAGCAATATTCGGTATCTGGTTCTATATCAATTACTATTTCGTATTTGGTGAAGGAGTAAAAGCCGGTGAGTTGAATTATTTGGTACACAAAGGTTATGTATTCAAAACTTACGAAGGAAAAATGATTCAATCGGGTTTGCGTTCTCAAACTCCCGGTACAGTACAGTCATACGAATTTGCATTTTCGGTAAATGATAAGCAAATTGCGGATTCATTGATGCGTTGTAGCGGAAAAGAACTGGAACTTCATTACAAAGAATATTTGGGAGTTTTGCCTTGGCGTGGTGTTAGTAAATATGTGGTTGATGAAATTATTTCGGTTAAAGAAAGGCGGTAAATTAAAATCGCACATTTAGCTTATAATTTTTATATTCAAACGATTTCATTAATTTCAGCATTTTTTGAATTAGCCAATAATAGCGAGCTATCGCCATAACTCAAAAAGCGAAAATTATTGGCTAAGGCATAATCATAAATTTTTTTCCAGTTTCCATCAACAAAAGCAGAAACAAGTAGTAGCAGTGTGCTTTTGGGTTGGTGAAAGTTGGTAATCATGCCATTTACAATATGAAATTTATATCCGGGTTTAATCAAAATCTGTGTTTCGGCATGTAGCGCAGTGAGATTATTGGCATCTAAATAATTCAGAATATTTTGCAAAGCTCTATTACTCGTGATTTCTTCATGATTATTTAGTGTATAAGGTTGCCACTGAGAAACATGCAGGCTTCTGCTCCCTTCTCCTTCCCGCAAAAGGGTGTTGTTTCCGTGGGCTGGGGAAAGATCTACGTTTAGGCTAGTACCTAAGTAATACAAACTTTCCAAAGTTCGAACCGAAGTGGTTCCCACAGCAATAATACTCCCAAGATTTTTTTGAATATTGGCAATGGTAGTGCGATTTACCGAAATAACTTCAGTATGCATTTGATGATCAGCGATATCTTGGGTTTTTACAGGTTGAAATGTTCCTGCCCCCACATGAAGTGTAAGTTCTTCTATTTGGATATTTTTAGGTTTCAGACTTTCAAAAACATCTTCAGTAAAATGCAAACCGGCAGTGGGTGCAGCTACCGAGCCTTTAATTTTAGAGTAAACGGTTTGGTAGGTAGTTAAATCGCTTTCTTCGGTTTTGCGGTGTAAATAAGGAGGTATAGGCAGTTCACCGGCATTTTCCAAAATATCTGCAAAATGAATTTCCGGATTATTCCAAGTAAATTTCACAAGGTGTGTATTTCCTTCTGTATTAATTAATTCTGCCACAAAAGTGCATTTTTTTCCCGAAACTGCAATTTCTTTGCTCAAAGAACCTTCTTTCCATTTTTTCAGATTCCCCACCATGCATTTCCATTCACATTCACCTACTGCTCCAAGTGCCTGAGCATAATCTACAGGCTTAAGTGGCTCTAAACAAAACACTTCAATTTTCGCACCTGTATTTTTCGTAAAAATCAAACGTGCCTGAATAACACGTGTATTATTGTAGACTAGCAAAGTATTTTTAGGCAAATATTCGGCTACTGACAAGAATTTGCTTTCAGCTATTTCACCCCCTTTGTAAACTAACAATTTTGAGTTGTCGCGTTTTGCTAATGGATATTTGGCAATACGCTCATCCGGCAAGAAATAATCGTATTCGTCTATATAAATTGTGTCTTTGTGTTTTGCTGTGTTCACTTGAATTCCCAAAAAATGTTGTATTTTTGTACAAAAGTAGTAAATAGCTTAGATAAGAAAAAATAAAACTAAAATATTAACTCTGCTACTTTTCAATTTAAGCCATATCCGAAAATCAAGAAGTGTTGTTAATAATAAATTAAAAAAACACTACATAGAATAGGCGAGTTTAGTATTAATGTGATGTAAATAGCAATATCAGTTCTATTAATTTATTGTTTATGAAATAGTTAGTTATTTATTGGGAATAAAGACATAAGAGATAATATTGAAAATCCGTATTTAAAAATAAAAAATATGATAAAAAAAGGTGATACTGTACGATTTCTGAATGCAGTAGGTGGTGGAGTTGTAGTGCGAATTGATGAATATAAAAAATTGATATATGTTGAGGATCAGGATGGATTTGAAATTCCTGTTTTAGAGCGCGAATGTGTTATGGTAGGTGAAATAAACAAAGAAACCAACTTTATAAAAAGAGATTTTTCATCGAAAGTAAATAGTCCTCAACCAGCTACTCAAATGGTGGAACAAAAACTTCCCTCTTTTCAAGAAGAAGCGTTGAAGGTGAAGTCAGAACCAATAATTGAAACGCCCGAAGGTGAAAATTTGAAAGCCTTATTGGCTTTTTTCCCAGTGGACATCAAACAATTACAAACAACTTCGTACGATTGTTATTTGGTAAACGATAGCAATTATTTTTTGTACTATAATATTGTAAATGGCGAAAATAATCAATTAAAATCAATTTCGAACGGAATTATTGAACCCAATACACAGGAAGAATTAACCACAATTACCAAAGAAGACCTCAATGCATGGGAACAAATACAGGTACAAATAATTCCTTTTAAACAAAATAAAATTTATACAATTCAAAAAACAATAGATGTAAAAATTAAATTGAACACAGTTAAGTTTTACAAACTACATAGTTTTACTGAAAACGATTATTTCGATGATTTAGCGATGATAATTGATATAAATAACGAAAAAGAGAATCAGAAATTAGTCGATGTTTCGCCCGAAGAAATAAAAAAAGCACTTTTTGAAAAAGAAACAACCGGCAGACCCAGGATAATAAAACGACCACAAATACCGGATGTAATTGAAGTTGATCTGCATATTAACGAATTAGTTGACACTACCAGTGGTTTGAGTAATGCTGATATGCTTCTTCTTCAATTGGACAAGTTTCATGCAATAATTGCTGAAAACAAAACCCGCAAAGGACAGAAAATTGTATTTATTCATGGAAAAGGCGAAGGTGTTTTGCGTAAAGAGATAGAGAAATTACTTAAAACCCGGTATAAAACCTTTTATTTTCAGGATGCATCGTTCAGGGAATATGGTTTTGGAGCTACCATGGTTACTATAAAATAGATGGTGCAATCACTTAATTCCCCAATGGTGTGAATGCCTGAAAATTAAAGAACACTAAATAATTGGTATAATTAATTTATCTTGAATAGAAGAATTAAATTGTCCTGGTTTTTTATTATTGGTCTTCCCTGATAGCTATCTTGGCTCTTGGTTCTTGAATCTTAATTCTTTGTTCTTTATTCTTTGTTCTTGGCTCTTGATTCTTGGCTCTTTGTTCTTTATTCTTTGTTCTTTGTTCTTTGTTCTTTGTTCTTTGTTCTAAAAAAAATGGGTAAAAATAAATTAGCAAAATTTGCTGACATGGAGGAGTTTCCTCATGTTTTTCAGGTGTCGTCGCACGAATTACGCGAAGGCACTTGTTTTAAAATGAAAGGTCATTGGAATGAATTATTTTTTAATAATAATCATCCCATTGTTTTGGAATTGGGTTGTGGAAAAGGTGAATATACAGTAGGGCTGGCGCGCTTATTTCCTGAGAAAAATTTTATTGGAGTTGATATCAAGGGGGCACGATTGTGGACGGGTGCAAAAGAGTCGTTTCAGCAAAACATGACAAATGTAGCTTTTGTTCGCACTAATATTGAAATGATATTTCATTTTTTTGCACAAAATGAGGTGAGCGAAATATGGTTGACTTTTCCGGATCCACAGATGAAAAAAGTGACCAAAAGGCTTACTGCCACCAATTTTATGAAATCGTATCAACAATTTGTAAAAAACGATGGCTTGATTCATTTGAAAACTGACAGCAATTTTATGTTTACATATACTTGCGAAATGGTGAAAGCCAATCAGTATCCTGTTAACTTTTTAACAAGCGATTTATATAACTCTGATTTGGTTGATCCAATTTTAAATATTAAAACTTATTACGAACAACAATGGCTTGACAGGGGTATAAGTATCAAGTACATACAATTTGTTATGGAAAAGAAGGAGATTTTTATAGAACCCGAAATTGATATTGAACATGATGCATATCGCAGTTTTGGACGAAGTAAAAGGCATCATCTTTCGGATTCTGATGAACAACTTTAAAAGTAATTTTTACAATTCAGCACTGAACATTTTTGGTTTTAAAGCATTAGAATGTTTGATAATTGAACTTATTTGAATAAATTGTTCTTGTAAAATTTTTATTCATACTTATAAGTTTATATTTAATTCTACTTTACCAAATTAAAGAATGAACCACAGTAGGCACAATAGTTCACATTAGTAAATAATGCTTTTAGCATTATCACAAAGTATTAATTATTAAAATACCGAAAGGTATTTTGCTATTGTGCTCTTTTTTTCTTCTTTTTCTTTACTACTGTGCCTAATGTGGTTCAATATTTTGTTATGTTTTATTTCAGTAAAGTAGAATTAATATATTAAAAACAATAAAAACAATAAAAACAATAAAAACAATCAAATAATTATAACAAATAAAATGACATTATATCCGCAATTAATATTAGATGCATTGGTACATGTGCGCTATCCGGGAACAGGTAAAGACATTGTTTCTTCAGGCATGGTACAGGATAATATACGTATAGATGGGAATAAAATTTCATTCTCACTAATTTTCGAAAAACAGAACGATCCTTTTGCCAAGTCGGTAGTGAAAGCCGCTGAACAGGCAATCCTGACTTATATTGCCGAAGATATTAATATTAAAGGTAATATCGATGTGGTAATGAAAGAAGTACCCAAACCAAAATCAACTCAAATATTAGCTGGTGTAAAAAATATTATTGCTGTTTTTTCGGGCAAAGGAGGCGTAGGAAAATCAACCGTTTCATCAAATTTAGCTATATCTTTAGCTGCTCTTGGTTATAAAGTTGGTTTGCTCGATGCCGATATTCACGGGCCATCAATGCCAAAAATGTTTGGAGTTGAAGACGCGAGACCAGAAATGTTTGAGCAAGATGGAAAACAAATGTTATTACCCATCGAGAAATATGGAGTAAAACTTTTGTCAATCGGATTTTTTGTAGATCCTGAAAATGCTTTGGTTTGGCGTGGAAGTATGGCCAGCAATGCATTGAAACAATTAATAACAGATGCTCAATGGGGCGAATTAGATTATTTTGTGATGGATTTGCCACCAGGAACAGGTGATATACACCTTACTTTGGTACAAACTATGGGAATTACCGGAGCTGTAATTGTTACTACCCCACAAGATGTAGCTTTGGCCGATGCCCGCAAAGGGATAAACATGTTTATTGGCGAAAAAGTAAATGTACCTGTTTTAGGCTTAGTTGAAAATATGGCTTGGTTTACTCCTGCCGAATTGCCTGATAATAAGTACTATATATTCGGAAAAGATGGAGGAAAGAGATTGGCCGATGAGTTTAATATTCCACTTTTAGGTCAAATTCCTTTGGTACAAAGTATACGCGAAATGGGTGATGCAGGTCGTCCAGTAGCGGTTGATGAAAACACTGTCAGTGGATTGGCATTCAGAGAATTAGCTAAAAAAGTGGTTGATAGGGTGAATTTTAGAAATGAAAACATGGAAGCTACCAAAAAAGTGGAAATGGTGAAATAAAATTTGCGAAACTGCACCGAACCCCGGCCCCCTAACCCCCTAAAGGGGGAATATTGAGGGGTGGGCTGTCAAATATCTCGTAATTGAAAAAATAATCTTCGTTCATTTTTTTCTGTCAGGACTACGCCCCTTATAGCAACGTAGTTGTGATATCTTCGTAGTAAAATGGCAAGATGCATTTAAATAAGGTACATAGCACTGACATATTAAATAGTATGATGTTTTTAAAAAATGAAAATGTATTTTTAAACCCCACCTGAGGGGGTTTCAGATATGTAAAAACAAAGATAATTCCTAAAATAATTGGTTTTTGCAGCTAGTCAATATTTTTCCATTTATTCAGAACAATGACTTGTTATAATACAAGTTGTAAAAATTAATAAAATGTCTAAAACAGACATTATATTTATTCATTAAATTGATTTATGCCTATTGCTCCCCCTTCAGGGGGCTGGGGGGCTGATTATTTAAATTTTATTATGATTTCAGAAACTATATCTCAAAACTGGAAACAAAATTCTTTAGCAGCTTCACGCTCATTGAATTTAGTAAGCGATGAAATGATTAACCAAATTCTTTTGAGTTTGGCTGATGAGCTATTGGAAAATGTGGATTTAATTTTAACAGCCAACAGCCGTGATTTGCAACTAATGGAGTTATCGAATCCCATGTACGACCGTTTACTTTTAACCAAAGACAGATTGCAATCCATAGCAGGTGATTTGCGAAATGTGGCAAGTCTCACAAGTCCGGTTGGTAAAGTACTGGAAGAAAAAGTGCTACCAAACGGAATGCAAATTTCAAAAAGAACAGTGCCATTTGGTGTAGTTGGAATTATTTACGAAGCTCGACCCAATGTAAGTTTTGATGTATTTTCGCTTTGCATAAAATCGGGCAATGCTTGTGTTTTAAAAGGTGGGACGGATGCACACAATTCAAATGCAGCCATTGTAGATTTAATTCAGATTGTTTTAAGTAGATTTGGCTTGGATAAAAACATTGTAACTTTACTTCCGGCTGGTCGTGAAGCTACTGCCGAACTGATGAATGCGGTTGGATATGTGGATGTTATAATACCACGTGGTGGCAAAGGACTGATAGAATTCGTGCGCGATAATTCTCGAATTCCTGTCATAGAAACAGGAGCCGGAATTTGCCATACTTATTTTGATGAATTTGGAGATGTGCAAAAGGCCGCAAATATTGTATACAATGCCAAAACTCGTCGCGTAAGTGTTTGTAATGCACTCGATTGCTTGGTTGTTCATGCATCGCGTTTGACCGATTTATACGAAGTTTGTAAAAAATTGGCCGATAAGAACGTAGTAATTTATGCCGACGAAAAAGCCTTTGGGATTTTGCATGGAAAATATCCTGAAAAACTCCTTGAAAAAGCAAGCTCCGAAAGTTATGGCATTGAGTTCCTGGACTATAAAATGTCTGTTAAAACGGTTTCGAGCATCGATGAAGCCATTGAACACATATCTACTTATAGTTCAAAACACAGCGAATGCATAGTGAGTGAAGATGAACAAAACATCTCGCTTTTCGACAAAATGATAGACGCCGCCTGTGTTTATACCAATGTTTCAACAGCCTTTACAGATGGAGCACAATTTGGTTTAGGTGCTGAAATCGGTATCAGCACACAAAAACTACATGCCCGCGGCCCTATGGCTTTGGCTGAATTATGCTCTTACAAATGGATAGTGAAGGGTGAAGGACAAGTAAGAAGTTAACAAAATGCAATTTAGTTAAACTTAAGCGTGTTCCATACCTTATTGGGATGCTGCTGCAAGCAGATATTTAATCACACAAATGGCTGACTTCGAATCTCGAAAAAATGCCAACATTACAAACTCCAATAAATTGGGAAGAACTTCTCCCTTAATACTAACTCCAAATAATACTTAGCGGATTTTCAGAATATGCTCTTCTGAAAATCCGCTTTTGATTTCTTACCATATAACATGCACGGCGTAAAAAAAGGCTTTCCACAATGCAACCCTTGTCCTCCCTGATATAAATTCATTCTTTTGTAGGATAAAACAGAACGCTGTTGTTGGGAACCAACGGTCAGCGTAGCTAATTATTTCCCGCTCGGCTCTGCCGCTTGGCTTGCCAAGACTCCCAACTTTTGTATTCTTTCCCGATAGCTATCGGGATTGTAATGCGTTCTTATAACAAATTTGTTTATCGGATTAAAAACCTGCCTACGGTAGGTAGGTCCTTATAGTACAACGCCTACCATTTGTACATTTAATCAATTACATATCCTGTTGGACAGGGAGCATTACCAATATCTATCTAACATATAACCCGAAATAATTTTCTATATATCTAATAATATGTTCATTCTCTGGAAAGTTCAGATACATATAATAATCATAACTAAATCTAACAGAGACTCTTCTATCTTTTTTCCCATGTAATTCTGCATAAAATGCTCCACGTAAAATTAGTTTAACGACTTTATCAATATCATCGATGTTAATAGTACGCAATGTGAGTAGTTCAGAATAGAATATTTCCAAATCTTTATCTTTTAACCATTCTAAATCTTCTTCAGGAAAAATCTTTTTAGAAACTAATTGAATTTTATTACAGTTATAGTATTCAAACAAAAACTTAACCGCATTTACATATCTATCTTCAATTATTTTATAATCACTAAGTAAAAATATTACCCCTTCAAACTTCTTACCTACATCAGTATAATCAATCCATTCATCTATAATATAATTGCCTTTCTCATCTCTGTTTTTGGGATTATATTTTGTAACTTCCTTAGCTGACAATTTCCACATATCTTTTTTCGGGATACAATTCTTTGTTAACATAATAATTAATCTCCTATTTTTATTAAATTTGCATCATACGTTCCAACTCTAGCTTCTTTTGATGTTTTATTTAAATTTTTCACATCATCAAACATTTTCCATACACCACCTATATGTGAGGTTTGGTCAGGGGTTATGTAGTTTCTCCCTTTTTTATAAACTTTTTCTCCTTGTGATAATAATTTGGTATTATTGTAACCTTCTGGTAATGTTGTAATAACCCACCCACGCGCATCCCTTACTTTTTGCACATAAATTAAAGTTCATATATCCGTTTGGACTGAGGACACGACTCGTAATAGCTTTATGGATAGTTTGAATCAATATATAAACTCCAATGCTTATTTATAGGTTTGTAATAAATTGTTTTTGACTCAAAATTCTTTGTAGTGCCTTCATATTCGAATAAATAACTAACATCTGGATAATAGAAAAACTTCTCTCGTACAAAATAAGCTTCTTCTAAATGATTATTCATCCTTTTCTCAAAGCGAATTTCTTTAATTTTTAGCTTATTCATACGAAATATAACCTCATCATCATAAATATCGCTTTTATATCTTGGTTTCTTTTCCCTACTGTTTACAAATACTAATCTCATTTTCAATGAATCACTAATTACTGCGCTATAATGAATTTCAAGATATTGTCTTAAACTATCTAATTTAATCACATTTTGACTAAGTTCATTTAAATATGTTTTTTCGTTTCTACCACATGAAAAAAAAATGCCAATTAGACTAATACAAAATATTATTTTATTTGCTGATTCCATATATTTACTTTTTATCTACTAAATTCTAATCTTCTTTGGAGAATTCTTTGTTTCAATTCCCTTGTCCTCCCAGATATAAATACATTCTTTTGTAGGATAATTCGAGACGCTGTTGTTGGGAACCAACGGTCAGCGTAGCTAATTATTTCCCGCTCGGCTCTGCCGCTTGGCTTGCCAAGAACCAACGGTCAGCGACCAACGGGAGATAATTGAAATCGACGTAGTCAATCTCAACTCTTGTATTCTTTCCCGAAAGTTATCGGGATTGTAATGCGTTCTTATGACAAATTTGTTTATCGGATTAAAAACCTGCCTACGGTAGGTAGGTCCTTATAGTAAAACGCCTACCATTTGTACATTTAATCAATTACATATCCGGTTGGACAGTAATAAATGTAGTTTTTATCTTGGTGTAAGTTTAGTTACAGTTTGAAAAATCTAAATTATCTGAATATTGAAAATCAATTATGATTGTATCTCGATTGTATGATGTTTCACAACCAATTATTTTTATTATATAAGATTTATCCTTTAACGGCCCGATTTCGAAATTTAAATCATGCCGGCAATAACAGTATGTGTATGGTCCTAAATCAGTTTCAGTAATAAAAATTGTATCATTTTTAATTTCATTTTTAATTTCAACTTGCTTTGTTCCACAGCAAAACATCGTATTAAGGTGCTGTATTTCAAGATAGTTGTTCTCTTTTGAATTTAAAATCAGACAAGAAAAAGAGGAGGACGATTTTTGGGAATCATCTTTACATTCTGTAAAACTAACGTTCTTAATTATAAGTTTCTCAGTTTTACCATTGGGGTTTTCCTTTTCACAACTGATTATAAAAGATATAACTAGTAGTGAATAAATTAATTGTTTGAATTTGGGTTTCATTTTTTTTCATTTATAATTATTTATGTGATATTTAATTACTCTACTTCAGCGAATCGTCCCTTGTCCTCCCGGATATAAATTCATTCTTTTGTAGGATAATTCGGGACGCTGTTGTTGAGAACCAACGGTCAGCGTAGCTAATTATTTCCCGCTCGGCTCTGCCGCTTGGCTTGCCAAGACTCCCAACTCTTGTATTCTTTCCCGATAGCTATCGGGATTGTAATGCGTTCTTATAACAAATTTGTTTATCGGATTAAAAACCTGCCTACGGTAGGTAGGTCCTTATAGTACAACGCCTACCATTTGTACATTTAATCAATTACATATCCGGTTGGACAGGTTTGATATTATTCCCCTATTTCATTAATATCCCTTCTTAGATGTTTTAAAACGCCATCCTACTCTAAATTCAATAAAACCAGTAACTTTTTGCAATTCATCATTCTTATTATTGTACCCAAGAAAACAATTTAATTGAAGTGAAGACTGAAATCCAGATTTATTAATATAGCTAATTCCTATTGGTACTTCAGGTAGATATTTATTTAACCATACAGGTTCATGAAAATCTAGAACTCTTTCTTCATCATTTTTTGACCTCCATTGAGTGAAAAATAAGCCTACAAAAGGAGAAAAACCATTTTTACTGTACTTGTTTGCGAACCAATATTTACCACCAATAGAAAATAGAGAAAAAGCAGGATAAAAGTCTGTAAGCATGCTTCTATAATTTGCCTCTGCACTAATGTTTGGTGTAAATAAATAGTCAATACTACCATTAAATATTGGGTAAGTAAATAAACTTGTATTAATAAAAAAGAAATCTCCACCAACATTTATTCCCAAAGGAAATAGACTTCTCGGATTTTGAGAACTTAGTAGGTCAACTTCTCCGTTTTGGTAATGAATGGTTTTTACTTTGGATAGTTTAGTGCTATAGGTTGTATCTGCATGAATACTATCGGTTTTATATTTTATTTTTGTATCACTTTTTTCGGTAATATAGGCATGTATCACCTTCTTGTTTTTCAGGTTAATAGTATCCTGTGCGTGAATACTGAAAAAATAAAGGAAAAACAAAAAGAAAATTGAAATCTGTTTCATAAATGCTTATTTTGAGGTTCTGTATATAAACTGAATGATTCCTCCTTGTCAGTAACAAGGAGGAAAAACTCTTTTGCTTTAGTGTAACAAAGTATGGGAGATGATTTGAATTTATCCCTATTTCAGTAATTTCCCTTCTTAGATGTTTTAAAACGCCAACCTAATCTAAATTCAGCACAAAATAAAGGTAAACTCATTTGAAATGAAGTTTGCAAACCTGATTTTGAAATATAGCTTATTCCTATAGGTACTTCAGGTAAATAGATAATATCCCATATCGGTTTATTAAGCCATAAAATGTCATCTATATCGTTTTTAGATCTCCATTGAGTAAAAAACAAACCTACAAACGGAGAAAATTCACTTTTACTATACTTGTTTGCGAACCAATATTTACCTCCAATAGAAAAAAGTGAAAAAGCGGGATAACTTTCACTCAACATACTTCTATAATTTATCTCTGCACTTAATTTTGGAGTAATTAAATAGTCAATACTACCATTAAATAGTAATTTAAACAAAAAGAAATCTACACCAACATTTACTCCCAAAGGATATATATTTCTCGGACTTTGTTGAATTAAAACATCTCTACTTTTGCTACAATAATCGATAGTTTTAACTTTTGATAACTTTAAATCTATAATCGTATCTCTATTTGTAATTTGAGTAGATTGACACTTAATTTTATAATTTGTTTTTTCGATAATCGAACAGCTTATTATCTTTCCGTTTTTTAGCAAAATTGTATCTTGAGCATTAATGTTAAAGGTGTAAAAGATAATTGAAAGAACAATTAAAATATACTTCATAATAAATAGTTTAAAAATATGTGAATTTGTAGGACATTTAAAATAGATTTTTGTTTAGATATCATTCTCATTGACAAGAGAATGATATCAATCTTTTTTATAAATTTATAGTAACCAAATATGGGAAATGGTCAGAAATCCAATTCTCAAATTTCCAATCGTCACGAGGAAAAACCGGTATCCCTTTCGAAATAACATTGTATTCTGTTGAATTATTTTTATAGCCTATTAACAAATCTTTATTTGTGACACTATTTGGCGCAGTAATATCACCATGATTATTAAATACAACTAAGTCATTATCAATAAATTTTTGCAAAGGTTCATCTTTTTGCTCCGCATTAAAATCCATATTAAAGTCTCCACCGATGAATACTGGCTTGTTTGTGGTTTTGACATAATTTATGATTGAGTCAGTGATTCTCATAAATTCATAATGATAATGTGTGGAAATAAAATAAAAATTAGAAAATTCACCAACATAATATGCACTTTTCTCTAAGTCGCTATTCGTTGGTGTTATAAGATAACCGGTAATTTTGGGTGAACCTAAAGATGGTTTCCATAGCATACCGATACCATAATCAGTATCTGTTTCAATCCATTTGCCATCTAATCCTGTTTCACTCTTGAGGATATTGAAGGTATTTTGTGATTCAATTTCTTGAATAGCGACAACATCAGGATTACAGCAAGATATTACTCTAGCTAGTGCATAAATTCTTGATGATTGCAAATTAATTAAAGAAAGATCCAAGGTATACCATTTATCCTCAAAGTTTTCCCAATCATCTCTTTTTAGATTATAGGTCATAAAAGTAATATTTCCCGGTATTATTTTATCAGGGTCTGGAACAATATTGTCGATTTGTTGGCTTAGACTTGGATAATAACTTATCAAATTGTTCTTAAACTCTGTAATTGTGTTTGCACATAATGATTTTTCCATATTTTGGTACGAACATCCAATATTATATAAGTCACGAAACATATACACATATTGCTTCAAATACGGATTATTAGTTTCAATATAATCTGAAATATTAAAGTAACGGTTATATAGTTCTCCTAACCTGTATTTCACCCAGCCTTGCGTTAAAGCTATTTGTCGAGACCAATCTCCTGTAGTTTTGTGGGTTATACCAAAAGCATCATATAAGCCTTCTGAATAGTCACTTTGTAATTGATCTCGTACAGCTTTCCAATATTGCGTAGCCCAATCTTTCCCTTTAATTGATTTCAGTCTCTCTACTTGGCTTGTATGGGTAAGTTGATTCCATGCAAAAGCTGTGATATTGTGAAAATCGCCATATATATTTTGATACGGAAGTTCAAAATCAATATTTGTCAACATGAGACCATAATTTAAATGATTTACAAGCAAAGGTATATCATCCAAATAATTTGAACTTTCTTCCGGATCAATTTTTAGTTCTGAAGGGGGTAAACTCAAACCATCTACACGTGAAATGTCGATGTATTTACTAATAGCGTGTTGTTGAACACATTTGCCCCAATAGTCGCTCGATGGATAAAATGTCATATCATATCTATCTGGACTGTGAACGCCTACGCTGGTATACGTTGTTCCTCCCAATTCATTCATTAATTTCCATGAATTACTTCCATTTACTCCATCGAAATATACAAAATATTCAACATTCGGAAAAACGGCATCTTGTCCGAATTGGTTGTAGAAATAAAATCTGCCATTTGCATCCGTACGAGTTTCATAAAAAGTAAAATAACGTGCAACTCGAATACGAACGTTTGCTAAAGGTAGATTTCCTCTGGGAGTATTAACAGTAAAACAACCTTCGGGGTTGTAAACCGCCTCATACCATGTATTCCACAAAAATGTTTTTTTTACATAACTTATTGCTTTTTGCATGCCTGTTGGGTTACCTTCGGTATTCGGCTTGTTGAGTTGGTCTGCATTACCGGTAATAATAAACGATATGGCAACAATAGTTTTCAAAGCATCAGCATAATCATCTTGTTTAACAACGTTTGATTTTATGTGATTTATCGCCTTCACTTTTGCAGGTGCTCCTTCTACTAAATAATAAGGACTATGTTCTGGTATTAATAGTTCTTCTATTACTTCGTAATTGATGCCTACAGGAGGTACATATCCAATAGGTACAGTAGTGTATAGCCAAGTATATTTACCTGTCACTGTTGGGTCTTTGTAATAATCTCCTGTTTGTATTTTTTGATAATCTAAAGGGTAATCGAACAGAATCAATGTAGTATCATTCATAAGTTGAACATACTGAATGCTGTCAACAGGTAAAAAACGCACATATAAGTCGGTAGGTTCAATAACAATATCTTCAAGTGTTGCACTTGGTGCTTTCATACATGAACTTTGTTCTTCAGGATGTGCTTTAAGAGTATCTAATGCTGCCTGCATATTTTTAAATGAATAAGGGTTATTTATCTTATTTCCCAAAATAACTGGTCGTGACTTACGGTTTGCATCGTCATTAATTGTTGTTGCAATGGTTTGTTGAGTTAGTCCATTGTCGATTTCATTTTTGTCGCATGAGGTTAATATTAATGCGATAAATACAAATGAATACAATATTTTTTTCATTTTTTTATTTTTTTAGCCTCGTTTTTTTTATGAGGCCAATTGTTTTAAACTGGATTTTTAAAAGCATTGTTTTTTACCTAAAGTTAAATGGCTTACGAGAGTGTTATAATTGCTTTCTTTCTCCCACATAGTTGAATAATTCTTGTATTTATTGTATACTTTTGTGTTCTCCTTTCTATTTTAATATGGTTTGGATTTTTTGTGGCAAGGCTTGGTGTGGGTTCAATTACTCCATGTCTTGCTTTTTTTTGCCAATATGTTTTTCTTACTTATATTTGCTTTTCATAGTTTAAACTAATCTATTCATCACTCTCACTTACCATTACTGTTTTTTTCTATATTTTCGGCTTGCTGCCAACTATCCTGTAACCTATATTTTCCCCTAGTTCTGCGAATCGTCTAGATTCGTCGAAGCTAAAAGGAGCTCCTGCTTTCCATATTTTTTCCAAATTGTTTTTTTATACTTTAAAACTACTAATTTCTACTTCTGAATATGCAAGGCAAAGCCTTGTTTTTAGCTGCTACATAGCGAGACTTTATGCCGAACAACTCCACCAACTACGCTACACCGATCAATGGGCTAAATAGGAACTTAGCAAGAAATAATAATTTTGTTTTCATAATACTCGAATAATTTATTTTTTCAATATCAATTATTTAGGGATAATTTACTAAAAATTTAGACGCGTAAAGATAATAAATATTTTTTCAAATCCTAAGATTTAACAAATAAAAGTGATATGGAGTTAACGATTTGGTTTAACATATTCAATTATTACATTCAAATTTACAAATAAAACATAAAACTCATTTTACTCAAATGATTTCTGTAAAATCAATTTAACCGGTGTGAAAATTCGCTCAATCAATGTTCTGTTTTCGGTAATTATCTCGGCACTACCCGATAATTCACCATCAAATTTAAGCTGTTTATTCACCGAAGTTATTAGTCCTTCGGGAAACTCAATTTGAACTGAATAAAAACTATTGTTGGCAACTAATGAAATTGATTTTGTTTGAGCTTTTAATAAGCCATATTCCAGGTAAGGATAACCTGCAACTTTTACATTCACTCGTTGACCAATGGCAACTTTGCCCGAACCTGTAGTTGGTATTTGTAGTTTACCTATATATTTACCATGAAATGTAGGTATAACCGCAAACACTTTATCGCCTACACTTACATACTGATCTGTTTTCCAAAAAGTATTAAATGTTACTCTACCTGTACGTGGGGCTATCATTGCATAATTTTGCATCCAATTTTCAAACGAACTGTTTAATTCTCTTTGAGCCGATTGTAAATCGGATAATAGCTGTATATGTTCTTGTTGATACTGCACGAAAAGTTTATTAACGGAAGCCCTCATTTGAACTGCTTCCACATTATTTATTGAAATTGTTGACTCAAATTGTTGTAAGTCCAGTTGTTTGTTTAAATATGCCTGCTCGGTCAATTCCAATTCATAAGCTGAAATTACTTTCTCCAAAAATAACTTTTTATCTCTGTCATAAGATTTTCTGGATAGTTGAAGTTCCTTTTTCTTAATATCTAATTGCTTTACTAAACCCAAAGAATAAGCCTTTTTATGCTCTATTTGCTTTTCTAACGATAACTTATCCTGATTAGATAAATTCAATGTAAGGAAATTGTTGTAGTTAACTGCTGCCCGGATAAATGAAGAAAAGCTATTTTGCACACTTCCTAATTCGAAGCTTGATGTGAGCAGTGAATCGGCAATTAAACAATAACCTTCATTTATTACAACATCCCTTAATAAATCTCTGACCAACATAATGTCTTTAGTAGATGCCGGATTTTCAATTATTCCTAATATCGTTCCTTGTTTTACAATTTGAGCATCTGCACATGAGATTTCACTTAATCTACCGGTTGACTTGGCAACTAACCAGATTGGAGGATTCTCAGTGGTTATTATCACTTCACCATTTACTATATCGGGATAGCGAAAAAAGAAACTACCTATAAAAATTACGAACAAAACTCCGGTAATAATTGATATTCCATATCTGATAAGCGCATGTGGTGGACGAGAAAGTATTTCCTGTACCTCATCGCTACGTAATTCGATATCTGCCCCCCTGCCTCCTAAAGGGAGTGATGGTGAGTTAGTAAGGTCTGTTAAATTTTCTACTTTCATTTTTATTAGCTTTAATCTATTACTACTTTATGCGAATCAGAAATTGAAAAATAGTCCTTAGGACTTGAATATAAATAGAATATTAATGAATCGATATTTAATTGTCCGTAGGACATTAATGTTATCATTGTTTATCCCCTAAGGGGAATTGTTTTCGCAAATTTCTTTTTTACTATTGATATACATTCCCTACGGGAAATATTATACTAAAAGCAAAATAACATTATTTTCAACACCTGATTCGCATATTTTTCTAAACTAAAGAATAAATCACAAAAACAATATTTTAATGTTTTCACTATTATTTGTGAGTGATTCCCATTAAAATTCCTTCAGGTAAGTATGAAGTATCTATTAATGATAGAAATCTTAAATTATTAATTTTACGACCCCCAACCCCCAAAGGGGGCTTTAAGACAGGGTGTCTTATATTATAGAGTATATTAACAAAACAGGAAATTTTTCTGAAGCCCCCTTTGGGGGTTGGGGGTCAAAACATAAAATATATCATTTAATATTCTCAATTACATATTTAACTGTTGTTTTCAAAAATTTATCTTTTCTTTTTTCTATTGTGTCCAGATGTTTAAATACTGTCTAAGTTTTATTTTTGTAAAGTAGTATAATAGACTTTATATAAGTTAGAGACTTATTGATATAATATTTTGTTGAACGCAAAGAACGCAAAGTTTATAAGCCGCAAAGAAAAACTTCTAAGTTTTTCACTTTGCGTACTTTGCGGATATTTGATGATACAATAATTGGCATATTTAAACTTTGCGTTCTTTGCGTTTATCTGTAAATTTTAAAGAAACCGACTAACTTATATAATGTCTA
>CAMBSB010000076.1 GCA_945870155.1 Paludibacter jiangxiensis
AGTCGAAAGCGAACAAGTTGCCGTGCAGTTTCCACAATTGAAACAGGCGTTGAAGTCGCTCGACCCATATTTTGATAATTCAGTTGCAAATTTTGGATTGACTCTACTCATATTTTTAGATTTTTAGAGCAAAGAATAAAGAACAAAGACATTTATGTCAATTTTCCCTGTTGTTTGCCCTATGTTCTTATTCTTTTATTTTTAATCTTATGTCTTTATTCTTTGCTCTTTGTTCTTTGCTCTTTGTTCTATTTCCTTTTATAATAATAATACGTTTCTTTCGCATCCATTCCTGCCGGAACAACTACACCGTAGCGATTCATGGTCATTAGATGGAAAGTAACCAGTTCGCTGGCAAGTTTGGAGTTGGCAACAATCTCTGGAATGGTATTTTTCTCGTCGGTCATGCCAGCAAGAATTTCGCGCCAAACCAGCGGATATTCTTTCATCCCCACTTTGCCTTCTTCTTCCACTTCCACAACTTCGCCTGCTCCTTTTTCCTTGATATCAAAATCCATCATAAATCCGTCAATCATCGATTCTATTTCGTTGTCGGTGTATTGTGCAACCTCAATGGCATTTTCAGGACAAACAGGAGCACAAATTCCACAACCAGTACAAACTGCTTTGTTGACTGTTGCTACATGTTTTTCGCCAAATAAAATCTCCTTAATAGCCGTATAATCGCATACATCGGAGCATTTTCCGCACCAGGTACAAGCATCAGCATTTATTCGGGCAATAATCGGGTCAACCGAAACAGTGCCGCTTTTGAGCAATGCTGTAATTTTGGACGCTCCAGCTAATGACGATTGAACTGATTCACTCACATTTTTAGGTCCCTGGCAAGTTCCACCAATATATACACCTTTAATAACTGTTTCAACAGGTTTCAGTTTCGGGTGAATTTCGTTGAAGAATTTATCGCGACCAATTGGAATTTTGAATAATTCTGAAATGGTTGTTGCATCTTCGCGAGCCACCATGCCTGTAACCAACACTACCAAATCAGCTTCAATTTCCATTTCCTTTTTGGCTGTCAGGTAATCTTTTACCTTCACAATGGTTGATTTTCCATCAACCGACACCACAGGCATTTCTTTTTCTTCGTATTTGAAATACAAGTCGCCTTGTTTGGATGATTCGGCATACATCAATTCTTGCTTTCCGTACGTGCGAATATCGCGGTACAAATGGTAAGTCTGGATATCTTTGTACTTTTCTTTCAGTTGCAATGATGTGTGAATAGTCGAAGTACAGCATTGACGTGAGCAATATTTATTATCACCTTTGGTCTGACGACTTCCAACACAATAAATAAATGCCAAACTCTTGATTTGCTTGCCGTTGTAAACCAGTTTATCCGGATTCATTTCCATCAAACGGTTTAATTCGGGCAAAGTCACTACATTCGAAATGGTTTTATAGCCATATTCACCTTCTTTGGGTTGATAATGGTCGTAACCTGTTGTTACCAACACCGAACCTGCAATCAATGAAAGTGTTTGTTCTTCTTCTTTCAAATTAAGCGTTGACGCAAACTTTCCGGTAAAATCTTCCGCATCTTTCAATGCTTCCGCCACTACCAGCGGCACATCGGGCAATGCTTCAGGATAATTTTTATAAATAGCTTTGCGTTCTACCAAACCCAGATTAAAATCGTCGTGAACGCTCACCGGACATTCGTCCATGGCACGTTTCACTGCTTTTTTATCAGCATTCGGGTTGATATAGCGTGGTTTTACTTTGATATCCACTGTGAAATTTCCCAAACTTCCCGATACTTTTTCTACCGTTGCTCCGGTAAAAATGGTAATATTCGGAAATTTCTTCATTTCGTTGTAAAGTGCTGCTACCACTTCTTTTCCATTCTGATTGGTTGGGAAAAGCGTTTGTTTCTGAGCAATGCGTCCACCTACGAAAAAGTCTTTTTCAATCAGGAAAACTTCGTTGCCCGAACGGGCTAAGTCGATAGCCGCTTTCATGCCGGAAACACCTGCTCCGATTACCAACGCCGATTTTTTAACGGTTAATTCAATATTTTCCAACGATTCGGAGAAGGAAACGCGGTTGATACCTGCGCGGATAAGTCCGGCAGCTTTCACGGTTGCTTCGCGTGGACGGTCGCTGTGTGGCCACGAACATTGCTCGCGGATATTTACCTGCACGTAGTTCGACGGATTCAATCCCGCACGCGCAGCCACATTTTTAAACGTATGTAAATGCAGTTTTGGCGAGCAAGAGCAAACTACAATCGCATCCAAATTATTTGCTTGTATGTCAGCGACCATGTCCTTTTGGTTCGAGTCGGCACAAGCAAACATCACATCTTTGGAAACAACTACGTTTTCCTCTTTGTGAAACATTTTGCCCAACTCTTCCACATCCACGTAATCGGAAATATTTCCGCCGCAATGACAAATATATACACCTATTCTTTGTTTCATTTTTATTAGATTTTTAGAGCAAAGAACAAAGAATAAAGACTTTGTTCGGTAAAATTATACATCTGCTTAAGCAGTTTTGATTCTTTGCTCTTTGTTCTTTGCTCTATGTTCTTAATTCACCAAATTAAATTCTTTGGCTTTAACGTCTTTGCTCTTTAATCTTTGCTCTTTGTTCTTCGAAAGATACCCCGCCACCTCAGACGCAGCTGCACCAGCCGACAAAATGGAATCAGGAATATCTTTTGGACCCGAAGCAGCACCAGCCACATAAACACCTTCGATGCTTGTCAGTGAAGGACTTATCAATTCGTCGGTTTGTTTTACGAAGTTGAATGCATCCAGTTCCAGCTTATCGCTTTTGAACATGTTGGGCACATCTTTATTTGGTACAACGCCCACCGAAAGCACCACCACATCGTGTTTGGCTTCTTTTACAATGCCTTTGGTAATGTCTTCGTAACGAATAATCAGGTCACCGCTTCCGTTTTCATTTTCACGGATTTTGGCCACTTTTCCTTTTACGAAGTTCACACCCATCGATTTTGCTTCCATAAAGAATTCCTCGTAACCTTTACCGAATGCACGGATATCCATATAATAAATGGTAATATCGGCCATTGGTAATGCACCCATTAGGAGCTGCGCTTGTTTGATAGAATACATGCAGCAAATCTGCGAGCAAATCGGGTTGTTTTCGCAATCGGCACTACAACCTGCACCCTCAATGGCTGAGTCGCGCGAACCGGTGCAAAGCACATAAGCAATATTATCAGGCACTTTTCCATCACCCGGACGGAGCACATTGTTGAACGGACGAGTTGGCGCAATCAATCTATCCATTTGCATGGAATCAATTACGTTAGCATATTTGGTATAACCGTAATTTGGTTTTCCACTTGGTGGGAACAATTTGTAACCGGTCGTTACGATAACCGATTTTACGGTAGTATTCACAACCTGCGTTTTCTGACTAAAATCAATGGCATCGGATGGACAAGCAGCCACACATTGGTGACATTCGCGGCAATTGCTGCAATCCAAACAACGTTCGGTACTGGCTTTCAATTCAGCTTCGGTGAAAGTTTGTTCCACTTCTTCCCAACTGGTAGCACGCTGAGCCAATGGCATCATGGCATTTTGAATTTGCGGAGCCAAAGTATATGATTTGCTTAGAATTTTAGCTTTATCAACAGCAGGTAATTTATCACCATCCTGAAAATCAAGCATATTCAATCCACGTAGGTATTTATCCATGTAGAAAGCCGCTTTTTTACCTTGTCCGGCAGCTTCAATCAATGTGGTAGCACCTGTTACAGTATCACCACCTGCAAAAATATAGTCAACCGACGTTTGCAGCGTTTTTTTATCAGCTACAATCGTTCCGTTTTTATTCAAATTAACTTGTCCTACAAAAGGCGAAGTACTTGGTTTCAAACCAATAGCTTCAATCACGTAATCTACGTTTTCGATGTATTCCGAGCCTTTTACAGCTTCCGGGCTGCGGCGACCGCTGGCATCTTTTTCGCCCAATTGCATTTTTACCAATTGCACTTGTTTGATATGTCCGTTTTCGCCAATATACTTCACCGGATTGCGTAGAATCATTATTTCAACGCCTTCTTCTTCCGCTTCGTGAATTTCGGGAGCAAAACATGGCATCTCTTCACGACTACGACGGTAAATAACAGTCACTTTCGAAGCACCTAAACGTAATGAAGTACGTGCAGCATCAATAGCGGTATTACCACCACCAATCACCATCACGCGTTTGCCTTTCAGGTCTTCTTTTTTACCAATATTCGATTCGCGAAGGAAATGAAGACAGTCAACAATTCCGTTCAGGTTCGAACCTTCTGTGCCCGATTTTACAGCATCGTGTGTTCCAACCGAAACAAAAACAGCATCGAAACCTTGTTCTTTCAACGCTTTTAAATCAGTAATTTTCTGATTGCACTCAATGTTAACACCGAGTACCGTAATATTTTTTAAATCCCTGTCAACCACACTTTTCGGAGCGCGATATTCGGGCAAAGCCAAGCGCAACATACCTCCGGCAGCAGGAGCTGCTTCGAAAATAGTCACTGTATGACCTTTCAACGCCAAATGATATGCAGCAGTAATTCCGGCAGGCCCCGAGCCGATAACCGCAATTTTCT
Source organism: Paludibacter jiangxiensis (assembly GCA_945870155.1). GTDB lineage: Bacteria > Bacteroidota > Bacteroidia > Bacteroidales > Paludibacteraceae > Paludibacter > Paludibacter jiangxiensis_A. The sequence goes on from CAMBSB010000076.1 coordinate 4,604, forward strand.
TGTCTGTTTTATTTTTAATTTCCACTTCGGGAGCTTCGGGGTATTTTTCGTAATACCAATCGGCAAAAAAGCGCTTGGTTTTACGGATATCCACAGCACCTTCCAAACTTGCACGAGTACATGCATTCTGACATGGAGCGTAACAAGCACGTCCCAAACTTCCGGGGAAAGGAATATCTTCGAGGTGAAGTTTCATGGCTTCTTCGTACTGTCCATTGCGTGCCAACGTAATATATCCGTATGGTTTTACACCGCCCGGACATTCGTTGATACAAGGAGCAGAATGATCCATGCGATCGATAGTGGCAATACGAGGATTGGCCAAATTGAAAGGAATATAAGCAACTTTACGACCAGCCAGATTGGCATTATAATCGTCGCTGCGCACTTCGGGGCAAACCGCCTCACACTCAGCACATCCCGTGCAATCTTCGGCAATAATGTAACGTGCTTTTTTTGAAATTTGCACATTAAAATCTTCACCATCTTTGTTGATGCTATCAATTTCGCTGTTGAGAGCAAGCGTAATTTTGGGATGTCGAGCCGTTTCCGACATTTTGGGCGTGGTGATACAAGCCGCACAGTCGAGCGTAGGGAAAACCTTACTCAACTGAATCATTTTACCGCCAATAGACAATGCTTTATCTACCAACAGCACTTCGTGACCCATATCGGCCAAACTCAAAGCAGCTTCCTGACCGGCAATTCCACCACCAATTACGAGGGCATCGTAGTTTTTATTTTCTTTCATAATAATTAGTCTTCTAAACTTGCTAAAATTTTCCCGTAATTTTCCATGTGACTCATAAATGGTTCGGCACAAACCGAACAAAGAGCAGCCATACGTACACGTCTGGGATTAATATTTTTTGCTTTCATCAATTCTTGCGATGTTTCCACAATGGTGTTAGTATGGTCGGCACAACGAGAGCTGTATGAACATTCGTGTCCGTCGGCAGCAATAAAAACGCCATCAAAACCATTTTCGAGTGCATGCATAATCCATTTTGGTTTGATGCCCGATGAACAAGGTAAGCTAATAACGTATACGGAAGGAGCGTAATGAATTTTACGCAAACCAGCCTGATCAATTCCCGGATCGGAAATTTTATCGGTGGAGAAAACCAAAATCTTGGGTGATTTGGTTGCTGGTGATTGATTTATAGGAGTTGACATATGATTATTTAAGATTTATCAATTTACAATTTACAATTGAAATTCAAAAGGCTAAGTAAATTGAACAGGCTTTGTAGATACACAAAGCATAATTGCTAAGTGTATCCATTTGTGCCTATTCTTGGCGAGCCAAGCGGCAAAGCCGAGCGGTGGTTAAAAAAATTATTCTTTGATTAAAAACAAGCGGCTGAAGCTATCTTCGTCATAAAAACCAAGATATTCGTGACCTACTTTTTCGCACCAGCGTGGAATATCGTTTTTAGTTCCTTCGTCGGCCGAAAGAATTTCCATAATTTCACCTGATTCTATTTCGCCAATGGCTTTTTTTGCTGCTAAAAGTGGTCCGGGACAAGCTGTTCCACGAGCATCAACAGTTAAATTCGATTTTACGTTTTTTAATTCTTCGGTTGTCATAATAGTTAGTTATTTGTTGATTTGTATATTTGTTAATTGGTTTTCAAAAGTCTTTGCTCTTTGTTCTTTTGTCTAAATAAAAAGCTGCATTGCACTCTCCCCTGCATCAGCGACAAAAGTGGCAGCGCCAGCATAGCGCAAATGTGGATAGTCAATCATCTCTTCAGGTTGGAATCCCATTAATCCCATCGACATTTCGCAAATGGTAATTTCGATACCTAACTCACCTGCTTGTTTAAACATCTCGTCCAACGAAAGGACATTTTTCTTTTTCATAAGCATTTTTATCATCATAGGTCCCATGCCAGCCATATTCATGTTGGACAATGACAAATGATTTTTGCTTTTTGGCAACATAATGCCAAACATTTTGGAGATAAAATCTTTTCCGGTTGGCGATTTCTTAGGATCACGAAGTGCAGAAAGCGACCAGAACGAAAAGAAAAGTTTCACCTTCGTATCCATAGCTGCAGCAGCTAACGAAATAACCATCGTGGCTAAAATCTTATCCATGTCGCCCGAAACAACAGCCATTGACAGTTGATCTTTGCGGTTTTTTTCAAGCTTACCAACTTTTTTAGTTAGCACATCTACTTGTTTTTGAAGCAGTTCCAATGTAGCTTCGTTTGTATTTTCCATAATAATATTTTTTTGAATTTGATTAAAGAATTATTTCTGCAAATGTATTACAGAAATTTTTATTTATTCGAAAATTCCAAGTGTATTTGGATGCATTATTTTGTGATTTGCATCACATTGCATATATTTGCATCTCATTCTAATACAAAAGCCAAAAGCAAATGGAACGCAATTGTAAAACTTGTCCTTTCAATTCAAAAGCAGCAACAACACTTTGTGATGCAAGTTTTGATCAACTTTCGGAAAATCATCTTGTTTTAAAATTTAAAAAAGGTGATACAGTTATTAAACAAGGAATGTATTCTACCAATGTTGTTTTTTTACGTACCGGTTTGGCTAAAATCCATTTAACCGGTCCGTATCATGAGCAAATTGTAAAATTGATTAAAGCACCAACTTATTTAGGATTACCAACTACTTTTGGCGATAAAATAAATCAATATTCAGTTACTGCCGTGTCGGATGTAGAAGTTTGTTTTATTGATGTACAAGTTTTTCAGACTATTTTAAATGAAAATCGCGAGTTCTCACACGAAATAATACTGGAACTTTGTCGCAATGAGTTGGAGTCGTTTCGCCGATGTGCCAATCGCACACAGAAGTTAATTCGTGGTAATATGGCTGACGTTTTGTTGGAGTTTTCGGAAAAGATTTTTTTGTCGGATAGTTTTACCATGCCTTTATCCCAATCAGATTTGGCTAACTTAGTGGATACCAGTCGCGAAAGTGTAAGTAGAGTAATGACCGAATTTGATAAAGACGGGATAATAAAAGTGAATGGGAAACAAATTCAGATTTTGAACAAAAAATCGTTGAAACTCATTAGCCAAAATGGTTAACCATAATCACTTATCATTTTCAATTTAGCCATATCCATAATCTGTATTGTTTTTCCATCCATTACTATAATATTGTCGGCTTTAAATTTCGATAAAATGCGGATTACGCTTTCGGGGGTTAAGCCTGTGAGCTCGGCTAATTCCTTACGCGTAAGATTCAACTCAAAAGCATCGCATTTAAAAATGTTACACGAAAGGCATATCAGTGTATCGGCCAGTTTGCCATAAGACTGTTTTTGGGTGTACGAAAAAAAACGGGTTTGTGTTTGAATTAAATTTTCACACAAAATATTTATCACCTCTTTAGCAAATGCTGAATTTTGAGAAATGACTTTTTTAAACGCATTGATGTCAATTAAACGAACTTTGCACTCCTGATAAGCCATTGCCGAGTATTTAAAAACATTCGAGCCTTCGAGCAAGGCAGTTAATCCTATCATATTTCCGCCCGGAAGTACTTTTAAAATCAGCGAATTATTTTCATTTTCCATGTAAATTTTTACCAATCCGCAACATATATACATGATGTGCGAAGCCATTGAACCTTGCTTACACAGGGTTTCGCCTTTTTTGTAGGTTAAAACCACATGATTTTCTTCGAACAAGAGTAGTTCTTCGTCGGTAAGTTTTTCAAAACAATCGGCAATTGCTTTATTCAATGTACAACTATTACGAACGTGAGTTTCTTTTTTTAACGATTGTGTCATATTTATTTATATCAGATACGGGTTAATTGTTTGGTGTGAATATCAAAATTTAATTCGCAACTCACTTTAAAAAACTGTATAAATGTAGTGTAAATTTTTCAAACAAAAATCTATGAGCAAAAATGGTTGATTGTAATGCCGAATTTAAATATCAAAAAAAGATCCCATAAAAACCATATAAAATGCTAATTATCAATTAATAAGTATTCTAAATTTGCATGAGATAAGTTATTCGATAAGAATAAACAGTGATTAAGTTCTGTATAAATATTGATTTACATCACATTTTACAATGAGCAAGAATAGCCAAGTACACTATGTTACATCATGCAATAATTTATTGTTGTGAGTAAAAAAATGTGAAACTTTGCCACATAATTTTTAAAATCAATATTTATGGAAATCAAAATGACAATAGATTGTAAAGGCTTGTCGTGCCCCATGCCAATGATGAAAGTTGCCAAAGCAATGAAAGAGTTAAAAACGGGTGATGCGTTAGAAATGTTTGGAACCGACCCGGGAACCAAAACCGATTTACCAAACTGGTGCACAAAAACCGGAAACGAATTTGTGGAAATGACCGACTTGGAAGGTGGGATAACCCGTATGGTTGTAAAAAAAGCATAGGAGAGCGCAAATATGTCTGAATCAAAAAGTAACCATCCGCTCGTGCATCTTTTCAATACATTTTTTGGCAAACACTGGCCTGTTTGGGTTGGAGGTATTGTGTTGGGTATGCTCAATACAATTTTGTTTGCTATAAAAAGCCCATGGGGAGCAAGTGGCGGTGTGGCTAATGTGGGTGATAATATCTATTCGGTATTCGGCCTTTTTGGCAACAAAGAAGTTGTTCCAATTAATGAAAATAATTATGGGATGCTAGTCATTCTCATTGTGTTGGGTTCGTTTGCAGGTGCTTTGTTTTCAAAAGAATTTGCATTGCGCATTCCTCCCAAAGGCGAAATGATAAAAGGATTTTTAGGCGGTGCACTTATGGCCATTGGTGCTACAGTGGGCATTGGATGTTCTATCGGTTCGTTTTTTAGCGGTGTGCCTGCACTTTCGGGTGGCGCATTGGTATTTACATTTGCCATGTTTGCAGGTGTAATTCTTTCGCTTAAATACCTGATTTGGGAAATGGAAAACCGTCCCGGTTGGAGTTCAGGAAAAAGCTTTACTTATTTGGCTGTAACGCCCGATAAAGGAAGATGGCAAGTGATACTTGGTGTAGTGGTTGTGGTATTAATTGCCATTATGAGTTATAGTTATGCTGCTACAAACATGGTTATGGCATGGTTTATACTAATTTCCGGATTGATGGGCTTAATTTCGCAACGCTCTCGTTTTTGTATCGTAAAAGCCTTTCGCGACCCCTTTATGAGTGGCGAAGCGCATGGTTCAGAAGGAGTTATTGCCGGATTGGTAGTGAGCTTGGTAGGATTTACAGCCATTAAAGTTTTCGGATTAGGTTCCATAAGCGAACTTTCGTTACGTGCTCGCGAAATGACATGGGTATTTCCTCACTTTTGGGCAAAAGCAGCCGCTGGTGGTTTTATTTTTGGACTGGGAATGACTATTGCTGGAGGATGTGCAGTCGGTACGCTGTGGCGTGTTGGTGAAGGTCAAATTAAACTTTGGTTCTCAGCTTTGGGACTTATACTTATTTCTCCATTATCTAATACATTTATTGTACCGGCCGTTGATTCAGTATTGCCACAAACCATGAAATTCCGCAATTATTTACCTGATTATTTGGGCTACGACGGTGCATTTCTATTGGTTTTGGGATTAATACTTCTCTGGTACTGGTTTGTGAAATGGAACGAGCGGACAGGGAAATTTAGTGCATTTTAAATTAACCAACAATATAATTATGACAACTATAATAAAAGACATAAGAACCAAGAACCAAGAACCAAGACAAAAAGATAAAAGAACCAAGAGCAAAGACAAAAGACATAAGTATGGATTTTTGAATGCTCTCTTGATTTCAATATTGTTTTCTTGTATAACAAGCTCTTGTATTGGTGTATACGAAGATGCAGCCGAAATGGCTTCGGGCTATAAATCGGGCATTCAAACAATTACAGTAGATAGCTTAAAAGCTAAAGTTGAAAAAACTGGCGACTTTCTGCTTATTGATGTACGTCAACCTTCGGATTATTACACTGCCAATATTCCCGGTTCTGTTTCTCTCCCGAGAGGAATACTCGAATTTAAAATTGCTGAAGCCGATTTTTGGATGGCTCAATACATGTATCCACCCGAAAAAAACACCGAAATTATTGTGTATTGTAATGCCGGAAACAACAGTATTTTAGCTGCGTCAGCATTAAAAAATCTTGGTTATAAAAATGTAAAAAGCCTTACAGGTGGCTACAAAGCATATAATCCAAATCAAGACCCTAACGCCAAACCCAAAACGAGTGGGGGCTGTGGAGGATAATAAGACTTTAGAACAAAGAACAAAGAATAAAGAACAAAGATCAAAGAACAATCAATTAAAAATTCAATATTAACAATTAAAAATATCAAATATCATGAAAAAAATTAATTTATTTAGTGCCTTCGTTTTAAGTGCAATTTTATCAGTATTTTTATTTACATCGTGTGTAGATGAAGTTGAAGCTCCTAAAGTAGATCATTACAAAGTAATGACTGACTATATGAAAGCTAATAACATGGATTTAAGTAAAATGGTAGATGCTTGGGTGGTGGATGCTCCTACAGTAAACACAACTGGCATTGCTACGTATCATATTCTTGATTTGCGTACAGCAGCCGATTTTGCTTTGGGACATATTCCGGGAGCTATAAATACTACTATGGCCAATGTGGTAACTGCTGCCCAAGGCTCTACAAAACCTATCTTAGTTGTTTGTTACACAGGTCAAAATGCCGCTGTAGCAAACGTTGCGCTACGTTTAAGTGGCTACCCTACCAGTAAAATATTAAAATGGGGTATGACTAGCTGGAATCCTATGTTCGACAAAATTACTGCCAATATTTCGAATCAAGCTAAAGGACATGCTAACTGGTCAACAACAAACACAATTAAAACACCAGTATTATTTTCGTTGCCAAAATTTGCTGAAACCGATTTTGCTGCTGCTGATACAACTGGTGCAAAAATTCTGGCAAAACGGGTTACTTATATGTTGAGTCAAGGTTTTAAAGGAGTTAATGCTGCTGATGTACTTACTACTCCAGCTAATTATTTTATTGTAAACTACTGGACAGAGGCAGATGTTAATACTTATGGACACATAAAAGGGGCTTATCGACTAAACGAAACTTTGTTGCTAGGTGACGGTATGAAAAATCTTGATCCTGCTGCAAAAATTACAGTATATTGCTGGACTGGTCAAACTTCGGCTTTAGTTACTGCTTATCTTAACGTATTAGGTTATGATGCTTCGGGAATTAAATTTGGAACAAATGCCATGATTAATGCTGATTTATTGAAAAATAAATTTTCGGCCAGTCAGATTGGCAATTACACTTATGTAACTGGAAATTAATTATTTGTACAAACAGGCTGTCAGCTTATTACTGACAGCCGTATAAAACAAAGCAAGAAATGAAAAAAATAATAAACTTAGGAATAATTGCATTTCTAATTGTTATTGCTTCAAGCACTTATGCACAAGGCTGTGCTTCAGGTAGCGGAGATTTAATTGGTGTAACCGGATTTATTCAACCTCAATACAATTACAATTTGAACGGCACAGATGAGGCAGGTAACAGCTTGAATACTAATAATTTTACATTTAATCGTGCTAGAATTGGCGTTATGGGATCAATTCCGTATGATATTGATTATTATGTAATGTTGGAGTTCAGTTCGTTTAAAACTCCAACTAAAACACCACATTTATTAGATGCGTATGTGGCTTATACCCGTTTTGGGAAATGGGCTAAAATTTCGCTAGGACAGTTTAAATCGCCTTTCAGTTTGGAGCAAAATACAGCATGCTCGGGCTTATACACCGTTAACCGTTCGGAAGTTGTAAATCAATTAGCTGGTCCACAACGCGATTTGGGAGTGCTGATAAGTGGTGGACACGATTCGCTTTTTGTGCAATATAGCGTTGGTATAATGAATGGTACAGGCATGAATATTGAAGATGACAACAACAATAAACAAATTGTAGGCCGTGTTGTTTTCCATCCTTTCGAAAGTTTAAAAATTGGCGGCAGCTTTAAATTTGGTAAAATTAATCCTACTGACCCTGCCGAAAAACTAAATAAAATCTCGCGTTTTGCCGGTGAAATTCAATACAAATTAAAAGATTTATTGCTTCAGGGCGAATATATTCTTGGTGTTGATGAACTTTACTCATCATCTAAAGTCCCTGTTTATGGTGGTTGTGGTGGTATTGTTGGTTACGATACCAAACAAGCCGGAACATACAATAAAAGTGGATTGTGGGCAATGGCATCGTATATGACCCCTTGGAAATTGGAGCCTGTAATTAAATTTGATAGTTGGGATTCGGATCATAGTGTTGCAGGCAAAAGAACCAACTATATTACAGCAGGTATAAATTATTACGTAAACGATTATTCGCGCATTCAAATCAATTATGTAAATGTTACCGAGTCGAATCCGGTTGTTAACGATGCCATAATGGTACAATTTCAAGCAAAATTTTAAATAAACAAATAAAATGAAAAAATATATTTTATCGCTGATAGTGTCTGTTTTCAGCTTAGCAATTAATGCTCAGTATATTAGTGTCGATGCATTATCAAAATCAATAAAAGATGCCAATGTGGTAGTTATTGACGCACGTTCGGCTGCTGATTATCTCAAAACTCACATTGATGGTGCCATTGGAATCGATGTTATTTCACTTTGCAACAATACTCCTGTTGAAGGGACTTTAAAGCCGGTATCGGAATTGGCCTCCATCTTTGGAAAAAATGGTGTATCGGATAATAGTAAAATTGTAATATATTGCAAAACAGGCGTTAATGCAGGGCGCATGTACTGGATTTTGAAATACTTGGGCTGCGAAGATGTGAGTATACTCGAAGGACAAATGGATGCTTGGTTTGCTGCACGTAAACCTATTACTAAAAATGCCAAAAAGCTGGCTGCTACTACTTTCAAAGCATCTGTTAATCAGTCAATATTTGTGGATAAAGCGTATGTAAAATCGAAATTATCGTCGGCAGTATTAATTGATTCACGTAAAAAAGAAGATTATGATGCTGGACATATCGGTAATGCTTTGAACATTCCAAGCGAATCGATACTTATCGGTTCGAAACTTAAACCAGTTGCTGAAATCACATCTTTATTGGCAAAAGCTCCTAAGGATAAGGAGATTATTCTTTATTGCAAAACAGGTATAACTGCCGGTTTTATGTATTTTGTTCTGAAGTCGGTATTGAAATATCCGAATGTAAAGGTGTATGAAGGTGCTTATTTGGACTGGAAAAGCTAAAAAATATGTATATGATACAAAGAATTATTTTTTTTACACTCGTAGCTTTACTGTGGTCCTGTACAAGTAAAAATACGAAAGAATATGCAAGCGTTGATGAAATGGTAAAAGATGCCAAAACTCATGTGGAGTTTATTTCGGTAGCTGATTTTAAAGCTGAATTAGACAAACATGCTATAATGTATCTTATCGACTGTCGTGAGTCGCAAGAATTTGATAGTTCGTGTATAAAATCGGCTATAAACATACCGAGAGGAACCATCGAAAGTGCTATTTCGGAAAAAGCCCCCAAACATCGCCAAACTTTGTATGTTTATTGCGATAATGGTGACCGTTCAACATTGGTAGCCACGATTTTACCACAACTAAAATATGCAGATGTAAAAGTGATTGAAGGAGGTTTCAATGCCGTAAAAGCCAAATTCCCTGCATTGGTAGAAATGCTTCCAAAGCGTGGCGATAGCTCTGCAAAACCGGCGGCTAAACCCTCGGGGGGCTGCGGAGGATAATGTTATTTACAATTTTTTCATTTACAATTTACAATTTAAATTATGGCAAAAATGGTTATCGGACTTTCGTCTGGAAGTATAGATAAATTGCTCGGAGCAGGTGTTATAATGAGTGGTGCTGCTGCCGACGATATGGAAATTGAAGTATATGTGTTGCTTACTGCGGCGCGTGCTTTTATTAAGGGTAATGAAGATTTGGAAGATGCGTGGGTTGAATATCCACATCTTAAAAACGAAATGCTTGAACGCATGAAAGAAATAAAAATGAGTTCGTGGATGGACTCCATGCGCGAGGTAAAAGATATGGCCGATGTAAAAATCTACATTTGTAGCCTTGCAGGCAAGTTGTGGGGTGGCGAAAAACTCGAAGATTTCAACGATTTAGTAGATGGTTTTTCGGGTATATTCCAATATGTACAAGCAGCTCAGGAAGCCGATTTACATATAAGTTTGTAAGTTTGTGTTTTTTATATTTAGAAGCCGACTTGTGGAATTTAATTTTCACAAGTCGGCTTTTTTGCGCGAATTAAATTGCGGTAAATTTTCTTGATTCTTGGAACTTGGCTCAAAAAAATCTATAATATAGCTATCTTTGTATTTAATTTTAAAGCAAATAATTATTTAATGGGTATTGAAAAGGGAATATTTCAGCGAACACAGCTGTTATTAGGCAAAAGTTTTGTAGAAAAAGCATCTGTAAAACGAGTAATAATTTTCGGAATTGGAGGTGTAGGAAGCTGGTGTGCAGAGAGTTTAGTCCGGTCTGGAATCGGACATTTGACTATTGTTGACTCTGACCGGGTTTGCATTACCAATATCAACCGTCAGTTAATGGCAACGGCCAAAACTGTGGGAAAAGTCAAAACGGATGTCCTGAAAGAGCGCTTGCTCGAAATTAATCCGAAAGCTGACATCTTAGCGTTGCAGAAAATATATAGTCCCGAGACTTCGGAATCTTTTGAACTTGATACTTATGATTTTATAATTGACGGTATTGACAGCTTATCAAACAAAGTACACCTGATACAAACCGCAACTAAAACCAAAGCCACTTTTTTTTCGTCGATGGGAGCTGCGCTGAAAATGGATCCCACCCGCATAAAAGTTACTGAATTCTGGAAAGTGCAGGGATGTCCGCTTGGTGCAGCCCTGCGTGGTAGGTTAAAAAAACTGGGTGGAACAAGCAAAAAGTTTATGTGTGTTTACAGTGATGAATTGCTTAAAAACAAGGGCGAAAATGATGCGTGTGGAACAGAGAAATGTATGTGTCCCAAAGCTTTGGAAGGTCCTGGTGATCCGGATTTGGTAAATCATGAATGGTGTAGCCTTAAAGCTCAGGTAAATGGAACAACTTCGTATATGCCCGCCATGTTTGGCATGACTATAGCCGGACTTGTGGTGCAAGAAATAGAAAAGGAGTCATAGAGAAAGTTAGGTTAGTTTATGGAAATTTATTGAATTAAATTATCCTATACTTATTTGAAAATCATAACCTGACTAAATTATTGCTTAAACCAAATTACAAATATAAAAAGGTCAAACTAACATTAGCGGACATTATTAAACAGTAAGAGGGTGCCTTATTAGGACACCCTCTTTGTACACTCCATGAAGTGTTTCTATCTTTTCATACTGATTTACCCAATTAAAGTTTGATTTGTATATGTTTTAATAAGCTGGATATTATCTTACTTATTTCTGCTTTGTCTTTCCGCTTCGGTGGCTTCTTCCTTACTGTTTAACCAGTCCGAAAAAATTGTCCCTACTATGAGATTGATTTTTGCAGCCCTATCTGTCCATGATTCGTTTTTAACTTTCCTCTTTCGGTGAATTGTTTGCAGTTCCTTTTACAAAACTACCTTTTACCAATCACTTATGTTTTCAGGCCTCCATTTCAAGCGATTACTCGTTTAATTTTTATCCTGTTTGGGTAAAGTTTTCGTTTTTTGATTCTTTTTCCTTTCACGGAATTATTGTCAAATCACTACTTGTCATTGAACTCAAATCATTTGTCAATCATTACTATAATTCTGTATTTTTTGCTTCATTGTTTTATCAATGAAGTTTATTAGGATAAATCCGCTTATTATCACTTCTTCTTTCTTGGTTTTGGGCTATTTGCATAGCTTACTATTCTTTAAAATAAACTGGCTTTACAGCCTTTTCATTTTGGCGGAATCACCTTAAAATCTTTCGTTTGACGCTTTTTTTTGATTTCTCAAATTGAATGGATACCATCCGAGATTGATTATCTTTTTTAATTTCTCGCTTTCGCACTGCTTAAATCTACGACCTGTTAAGGGTTTTCTCTTTCTGCTGTGTTTCTTGTTTAAATATTGGCTTTCATACTGGCTGATATTGTTGGCTTTATCTTTATTCGCACGCTCTTTATATTGCTATTCAGATTATGCTTTTACAGCTTATTTAATTCTTGACTTTTTTCTTCTTTTGGCTTTTTAACCAAAAAATAAAATTCGTTTAAATTAATAAACTCATTTAAATAGTTATTATTGAAATCCGCGACTTTTAATTTTTTTGTACTGCATCGTCCGAAAATTTGTGTCACAATTTCAAAACAGGGATGTTTTTACTTTAGTGCCCGGAGAAGAATAATTGTAACGAATTACTTCTTATTTTATTTCCATCCCGACTACCCGGCTTTCCTGTCATTAACTGACAAGCTTGCGTTTTTATCAAACGCACCATAATTATATCTATAGAGTCAAATTCATTGGCGATTATACTTTAGCAAGAGACCGTAAAACTATTTACTTTGCTATACATCTCATTGCAAACTTACGTAAACAATAACGGAGATAACCATGTTATAATAGTCAGTGCGTTCTTCACTTAAATATATTCAATCCTCTAAACTTTGGTTTTCAAATATTTAACTATCGACTTTTTTTAGTGTATCAGTATTTCAAAGATCGTTTCAACATTTCATTTCATGCCTTGAGTCGAAACTCATGTTGCAAATATAACACATTGAATATGGGGTTTGCAAGTATTTTGACCTGTTGTTGTGAACAACTTATGAACAGGAGTTGTGAACAATGTAAACGGCTGATTTACTGTGCTTTTTAATTGCTATTGTTCATAACTATTACACTTAATTGACAAATTATTTGTTTTTAGTCCATTTTTCGCTTTTTTTATGTTAGCAATAAATGATGACTTTTGATTAGTTTTTTCGCTTTTATGAAATAAGGGAATTGGAATATATTAAAAGAGTTTTATAAAAAGCACTGACTTAATCAACAATAATCTGTCATTGAACTTCTCTGGTCAGAAAGTAATTCTTGCAAACTACGACTTCTTTCAATAAAATTTTTTATTAAAATTAACTAGCAGCGAATCGAAGTTTGATATTAGATAAGTTATACAATTTATATTGAATTCTATATGTAAGGAGAGTATAATTATAATGATTAGATTATAATTGATTTTTACGATTGATTTTTTTGTTTTCAGGAATTTTCTTACATTTGACGAAATTTATTTTATACAAATCAAATAGGTATACAGTATAAAATTATAATTATATTAATTTTCAAACAAATGAAAAGAAGAGAATTTCTAAATTCATTAAACCCACAAAAAGCAAGTCAGGAATTTACCAATATTGAGCTTAGCAATAGTGGTTTAGCACCTTATACCGGTGTTTGGGATATTTTACAAGTAACTCATTTGCTCAAGAGAACCATGTTTGGTGCAAAGAAGGCCGATGTTGATTATTTTAAATCAAAAACGATGAGCGCCGCAGTAGATGAGTTAATCACTACTGTAAATACTCCTCCACTTCCACCAGTTAACAATTATGCTGACCCCGATGTGGTTGCAGGCGAAACCTGGGTAAATGCTGCAAGTAGCAGTTCTGGAACGGTTACTGGTAACAGAATTAATTCGCTTCATTCCTGGTGGACTGGTTTGCAATTGAATCAAAATCGCTCTATCGAAGAAAAGATGGTGCTTTTTTGGCATAATCATTTGGTAACTGAGCATCCTGGTTTGGATCCGCGTCATTTGTACAGATATAATGTAGTTTTAAGGAAAAATGCATTGGGCAATTTTAAAACTATGATTAAAGAAATTACTCTGAACCCTGCCATGTTGGTCTATTTAAATGGTAATAAGAATACTGCCGGAGCTCCTAACGAAAATTATGGTAGAGAGTTGCAGGAACTTTTCACCATGGGCAAAGGTCCGAATTCAAAATATACCGAAAGTGATGTGCAAGCAGCAGCAAAAGTGCTTACAGGTTATGATATTGATAGTACAACTTTAAATTACGTTTTTAAGTCAACAAAACACGACACAACTAACAAACAATTTTCTGCTTTCTATAATAATACAGTTATCACTGGGCGAAGTGGAGCGGCAGGCGAGCAGGAATTGGACGATTTGCTTACCATGTTGTTTAACCAGAATGAATTATCGCTTTTTATCTGTCGTAAATTGTATATGTTTTTTGTTTATTATACTATAGATCAAAATATTGAAACTAATATAATAGAACCTTTAGCAGCAATTTTCAGAAACAATAACTTCGACATTAAACCGGTGTTACAAGTATTATTTAAAAGTGAGCATTTTTTCGATGCTTTGAATATTGGTTGTCACATTAAAAGTCCGGTTGATTTTTTAATAGGTATTTGTAGAGAGTTTGATGTTGTTTTTCCAAATAGCACTACCTATTATGTTGATACTTATGCTTTGTGGCGTGTTTTTATAACTACGGCACTCGATTTAAGTCAGGAACTTGGAAATCCACCGAATGTAGCTGGTTGGCCTGCTTATTATCAAGAACCTCAATTTCATCAATTGTGGATTAACTCTAATTCATTGCCAAGGCGAAATTTATTTAGCGACACAATTATATCAGCCGGCTTTACTAAAAATGGGAAAAAAATTGTCATCGATCCCATAGCTTATGTTGCAAAATTAAATAATCCATCTGACCCCAATGATCTTATCAATGAATCGTTGATGAACTTATTTATGATCAACATTTCGCAGGAATCAAAGAATTATATAAAAACACAATTCCTTTTGTCGGGACAATCGTCTGATAGTTACTGGACTACGGCATGGACAAATTATATTTCCAGTCCCACTAACACAACTTACAAGAACGTGGTTTTTACCAGACTACAACCAATGTTTAAGTACCTGATGGCTTTATCCGAATTTCAATTATCTTAAGTCAAAACACTATTTTATATAAACGAATGTATGAAACGTAGAGCTTTTTTACAAAATATGTCATCGCTGGTAGTTGTACCCAGTTTATTGAACAGCATTTCGGTAAATGCATCCAATACCATGCCTATGCTTGCTGCCTTGGCCAATGCCGATAATACCGATAGGGTTTTGGTTTTAGTACAATTAAGAGGTGGAAATGATGGTTTAAATATGGTAATTCCCTTGAATCAATATACTGCTTATGCCAATGCCAGGTCGAATATTGCAATAAAACAGAGCGATGTTTTGACATTAAACGGTTATAGTCAAACCGGGTTACATCCTGCCATGACTGGGTTACAGCAAAAGTTTAACGAAGGAAAGGTGAAAATAATTCAGTCTGTAGGTTATCCTTCTACAAATTTTTCGCACTTTAGAGCTACCGACATTTGGTTCAGTGCATCTGACTCAAATCAGATTATTAGTACCGGTTGGGCAGGAAGGTTTCTCGATTCTCAATATCCAAATTTTCCCGAAGGCTATCCAAATACTAGCATGCCCGACCCACTGGCAATAGAAATTGGTTCAATACTTTCATTGGGTTTTCAGGGTGCTACTATGAATATGTCAATTTCTGTATCCGATCCCACGAATTTTTACAATATGATTAATGGTGTTCAGGATCCTGTACCCAATACACCCGCTGGAAAGGAATTGGCTTATGTCAGAACCACAGCCTTACAAACCAATCAATATTCCTTAAGAATTAAAGAAGCTGCAAATAGCATAGTGCAACAATCGCCGGCATACCCGGTGGCAAATACAAATTCACTAGCTGATCAGTTAAAAATTGTAGCAAGATTGATTGCAGGGGGATTAAAAACTAAAGTTTATATGGTTAATCTGGGAGGTTTTGATACGCATAACTCACAAGTTGATGCAACCAATACATCCATTGGTACGCACGCCAACTTATTAAATAAAGTTTCGGTAGGAATTAATGTCTTTATGGAAGATTTGAAGTTTCTAAATATTTCAAACCGAGTTGTTGGGATGACTTTTTCGGAATTTGGAAGAAGAATTAAGTCTAATTTAAGTATTGGTACCGATCATGGTGCATCAGCTCCTATGTTTATTTTTGGCGATAATGTAGTAGGTGGAGTTTTAGGTTCAAATCCTACTATTCCGGCATCGGCAACCGTCAACGATAATATTCCTATGCAGTACGATTTCCGATCGGTTTATGCTTCAATTCTAGAACAATGGTTTGGTATAAATAAAACTATGCTTGAAACAGTAATGCTCAAAAACTTCCAGAGTCTGGCATTAATAAATAATAGTGGAACCGATGTGAAAGAAATTCAATTGGACAACACCAAAATAATAATTAGCAATTATCCAAATCCATTTTCGGGTTACACAACCATCAAATTTGAAACTCAAGGCGAACATACCTCTGTAGAGATTATGGATACAACAGGAAAACGATTGTTAATGCTTACAGATAAAGAGTATGAGGCGGGAACATATCAACTCAATTTTGATGCTTCGGCATTATCTCCCGGAATATATTATGCTCGCTTGCAAAACAAAGATATACAGCAAGTTACTGCTATGTTGAAAAAGTAATAATTATTAAAAATACACACATTATGTCAGTTTGGAGAGTTTTGTTATGTATCATTTTTCCTCCATTAGCCATTATTGATAAAGGTTGTGGGTCGATAATTTTAGTGATTATACTAACATTTATGGGTTGGATTCCTGGAGTACTTGCTGCCTTGATTATCAACAATAAAGACAAATAACTAATAGTTGAGTTTTTTAACTGTTGACTGCAAAATAGTAAGGTTTAATGTCTAGTTTATCAGTAGTTTAATTGTTTAAAATTGCATTATCCTTTTGTTTGCGATTTTTTTTGAAAAACTCTCAAAGTATAGTATTTAACTTACACTTTGCGAGTTTTTTGTTAATGCGTTTGGCATTTTAAATTCAAACTAGGGATCAAATTTATTGTAGACTTTCAAGCTTCGACAACCAAATCCTGTTTTTCTTACCATCTTTTTTCAATTTTAGTAATTGATAAATATTCAACTCGATTGGAATTGGTTTACCTTCAACTACTGTGTAATATTCAGGAACAGTGGGTAAATTATTTTTTGCATTGTATTCGTCTTTAAAAGCCAATGCATCTTCTTCGGTCAGGCAAACCATCCAGCCTAATGTTGCAGGACCACTAAAACTATCTCTTTCTACCACTTCTATTTTAACCGCCATTTTTTTTATAGGAGTTTATTTAGCATATTGATATTCAAATATATAATAAATATATATAACCTGAGTTCGCCTAAATCTTTCTTTTTAAAAATTCTTTACAAAACTTTAAAATAAGGCAATAAGGTTTTTGGGGAAACTAAATATAAAGGCTACTAAGCATGAAAAAGTTTGCAAATAAGGTCTTAACCTTAATAGAACCCGAAAATCCATGTTAACTTTAACCTTATTGCCTTATTTATATCGTTTAAAATGAGCTATTTATTTCTTTTTTATTCGAACAAAAGAAAATAGCCGTGAATACAAGACTATTTTTTCTTAAATTTGATAATGTATAATTTATAAACAAAAAAGATAACAAGTGCCAGCAAAGCCAACCCCCATAGATTTATGATGAAAACCAATACAGCTTCCAATATATTCCAGCCTAAGGATAAAGACTCAAGAATTTTACTACCAAAACCTTGTTCGTAATTTTTTATGTCGGTATCATTGGCAATCAACTCATATTTAACCGTTTGATTCTGATAAATGTTCAAGTTTATGGTGCTGAAATTCAATTGATCTTTCAAAGCCAGATTGGCAATTCGAGCATTATCGGCTTGTTCCTGTTTACTTAATAAAACATCCTCAGCTACAGTGGTTTCCGTAAGTTTTTTACCTCTGTTATCAATGGCACGTGCTATACGTTCTTCATTTTTATTCGACCGCTTTATGGTCAGATTATTTGAAAGTAATTGCAGAGCCACATCATCCGCTTTTATAATGCGATAATCCAGATAATCGATGTTTTTTGAAATTAATTTCAAAGTGGTGTCGAGTTTGGTATTTGGAACCCGAATAATGATGGAATTTACCACCGTGAAGTGCGTGATAATCACGGAAGAATCAATGCTTATCGATTTAGTATCGCTATAATTTATATCGCTGCTTAAGTTGGTATAAGTAACAAAACCACCCATGCGTGCAGTGATATCTTCAATATTATATGTGCTTTTAATTACACTTTTAACTTTAAATTTCAATTCGGCCGTACGTATAAATTTATGTGTTGAATCATGTTGGTTTGCTACTGCCGCCGAAGATGAAACAATGGTATCTAATGCTACGCTATCATAAAGAGCTGTCTCTTCACTACTTTTCGGAGAACAACTTACAATAAATTGGAATACAAATAATCCAAGTGCAATTTTGAAATTTTTCATGAGTTTTTGTTGTTTGTAAAATATTAATAACCTGAGTAAGTAAAATATCTATCAATATACCAATTGCGAGTAAAGAAATAAATTCAACTGTAAATTTGAAAATGAGTTGTATTGTGTAAATCTTTGATTATCAGAGATTACAGCTTGTGTTTTAAAACAAAAATCTATTAATAATTTGGCTTCAAAGTTAATCACAATATTTAGATAAACAAGCACTATTTAATTAAATTTTGTGATTGTTGTGCTTGTAAATATATAAACAAAGCCATTGCATTTTTTTTAAAATGCAATGGCTTTTACACATGACAGATAAATAGATATACAAAATTATAAACTTTCTAACGTTCAACTTTTAGTTGAAATAGTTTGTTGGTTTTTCACAATTAAATGTTGATTTTGAGCTATATTTTATTTGAAATTATTAATGCAAAGATACATGTATACAGCTAGGAACACAATACGAT
>CAMBSB010000077.1 GCA_945870155.1 Paludibacter jiangxiensis
TTTTTAAAGGATAGTGCTGTTTTCGGAGATAATGACTATTCTTTTAGTTTGAAAAAAAATCCTTTTCCGAAGGAAAATATTCATTCGGGTCCTTATATGATTTTGAAAGCCGAAGAGGGCAAAAAGAAATCGGAAGTATTTATTCCGGAGGATACAAACATTTATCGTATTGGCCACAAATTGGCACAAAGTATTTTAAATGCATGTAAACTAAAAGAAACACCAGCGGTTGAAATAATTTTTGATTATACCAATACACAAACTAAAATCACACTACTAGAGCAATACATTGGCAAATCAGGTTGGTTGAGAGTGGAACACTTATCTATTAAATCATTTGAAGATGAAGATTATGTACTTTTGGCATGTATCAATGAGAACGGTGAGTCGATAGAAAAAGAAACAGCCGAAAGGCTCTTCTCTTTATTTGCAACAGTTGGTGAGCAAGTATATATTCCTCAGGAGATAAAACCATTATTCAAAGATGTACTTTCTCAACAGGAACAAGAAATAATATCCGTAAACGCCATACGAAACCGCGACTTTTTCGATACCGAAATGGATAAACTCGACCAATGGGCAGACGACATGAAAATCAGTCTCGAAAAAGAAATCAAAGACCTCGATGCCGAAATAAAGTTGCGAAAGTCCGAGGCTAAGAAAATGATGAACCTCGAAGCAAAGGTAAAAGCACAACGAGTTATCAAAGAAATGGAAAAAAAACGTAGTGAAAAACGCCAAACTTTATTTGCTGCTCAGGATGATATTGATGGACGAAAAGATGATTTGCTAACCGATATTGAGAGCAGATTGAATCAAAGTATTGACCAAAAAGAATTATTCACTATTCAATGGAGCATTATATAATATGAACAACGAAGAACTAATAATTTTAGTTGATGAACTTAGAGCCTTACCAAAAGAAAATGAGTGGGTCGAGTTTAAAACGGGAACTGTAACTACAAACGAAAAATTAGGACAGTATATTTCTGCTATCTCTAACGCTGCGTGTTTAGCTCATGTGGCTTGTGGTTACTTTGTGTTTGGGGTTATAGATGAAACACATGAAGTAATTGGCACGAAATATAAATTTAAAAGCAGGAAAGAGGAAAATCAAGAGTTAGAACTGTGGATTAGGCGTTTGTTACACCCTTCTGTAAACTTTCAGCATTTCACTTGTCAGTACGATGAATTTTACTTAGAAATATTTAAAATTCCTGCAGCAGTAGGTGAGCCTACTAATTTTAAAAAAATACCATATATCCGTTTCGACTCAAGTCTTACCGATTTGAGAAATTTTCCGCACCATATAAAAGAAATTTACAACTCACAAGAAGATTGGTCGGCTAAAATCATTGATAAAGCAACAATAAATGATTTAGATGCTGAGGCTATTACTCAAGCTCGCGTAAAATTCAAAGAAAAAAACACGAATAAACCTTGGTTCAAAGACATTGACCAATGGAATAACACTACTTTTTTAGATAGGGCCAAAATAACTATTGGTGGTAAAATTACCAATACAGCTATTCTGTTATTAGGAAAAGAGGAATCGGCACATTACATTTCACCAGCAGTTGCCCAAATTACGTGGAAATTAGATACCGAAGAATCTGCTTACGAGCATTTTGAAGTTCCATTTTTCGTTACAGTGAACGAAATTGTTAAGCGAATTCGTAACGTGAAGTATAAATTTTTCCCCGACAATCAGCTTGTTGCTACTGAAGTACAAAAGTACGATACGGAAGTAATTCTCGAGGCATTAAATAATTGTATTGCACACCAAAATTACGGTCTAAATTCACGCATAATACTTGTCGAAAAAGTAAATAAACTCATTTTCAGAAATGCAGGTGGTTTCTTCGAGGGCAAAGCCGAAGATTATTGTGAAGGAAATCTGACTCCCCAGAAATACCGAAATAAATTTTTGGCAAATGCCATGGTTAATCTGAATATGATTGATAGTCTTGGATTTGGTATATCAAAAATGTATCGTAGCCAGATGAAACGTTTCTTTCCCTTGCCCGATTATACACATACAACCGCTAATGAAGTGGTACTCGAAATTTATGGGCATACCATTGATGTGAATTATTCTAAACTACTCATTGAGAAAAAAGATACGCTTTCACTTACCGAAGTGGTGTTGTTGGATAGAATTCAAAAAGGAATGACCATTACCGAAGATGCTGCCAAATTATTAAAGAAAAACCAATTGATAGAGGGGCGCAAACCAAATTATTTTATTTCGTCTCTAATAGCTGAAGCTACAAATCAAAAAGCTAAATATATTAAGAATAGGGGATTTAAAGATGAACACTATAAAAAGATGGTGTTAGATTTTATCAATAAATATGGCAAGGCTACAAAAGAAGAAATCGACAATCTGCTTTTAGACATACTTCCTGACATTTTAGATGAAGGACAAAAGAAAAACAAAGTAAGAAATTTGATGTATGCCATGCACAAACGAGATAAAATCATTGAAAATAAGGGAACTACACGCAATCCATTATGGATATTAAGTTTGTCTAATTCCGATTAAATTGAAACTACTTAGATAAACTTTAGATAAACTTTTAGATAAACTGCATATAAATATGACCCACAAACATACACTCCAAAAACTTGAACTAACCTGGATAGGCAAGGGCAATGAACCTAAGCTCGAACCTCGTATTCTGATTGAAAACTCTGAATATAGCTATGGGGACCCGAACACGGGAAATATGCTTATTCATGGCGACAATCTGCTTGCACTTAAAGCACTGGAGCAAGACTATGCCGGTAAAGTAAAATGTATCTACATTGACCCACCATTTAATACAGGACAAGCATTTGAGCATTATGATGATAATTTAGAGCATTCTATCTGGTTGAATTTATTACACCAAAGGATAAAAATTCTTTATACATTACTCCATAAGGATGGTATGATGTGGGTTCATTTAGATGATATTGAAGTTCACTATTGCAAAATCATTCTTGATGAATTATTTGGCAGAAGTGGTTGTGTTGCACATATAACTTATGAGAGATCAGCGGTTGCAGGTCTTGGTCAGGGTGGCTTTTTAGTAAATACGACAGAACATATTTTGTTATTCAAGAAGGGTGCTTTGCCTCTAAGAAATAATTTAGGTTATTATGACTTAGAGCAAAAAACGATGAAAAGATATAGCAGGTTATTGAGAGACGAAGGTGAAAGAGAACTTGTTAGAGAGTTTAATTCAAAATCTAATGGATTACCAGTCAAAGTGTATAAACATAAATTTTATACTATTGAACCAATTCCTCTAAAGGATTTTGACAAAAGAGAGGTTGATATTAGAAACTTCTATGCACAGAATTTAACTCGAATATTTAGAGGTAATCAAATTCAAAAAGAGAATGCTTTTCAAAAAGACTTAATTAGTCAGATGAACAAAGAGTTGTACTCTGTTGACTATACTCCAAGTAGAGGAAAATATGAAGATAAAGAAACAACATTATATTATTTTAATGGAGAACTTTTGTCTTGGCTGAGTGATACTGCCGAAGTTACCGATGGTAAAATTGTAAAAACTCAGAAGTTAACTACACTTTGGGACAATGAGGATATTCCCAAAGCAGATATCGCAAATGAGGGTGGTATTTATTTCCCTCGTAGTAAAAAGCCAGAAAATCTAATTAAAAGAATAATAGAAATTACAACAGAGCCAGGTGAATATGTGCTTGATAGTTTTTTGGGAAGTGGTACTACGGCTGCCGTAGCTCATAAGATGAACAGAAAGTGGATTGGTGTTGAATTAGGTGATCACGCTACAACGCATTGTGTTCCGAGATTTAAATCCGTTATTGATGGGTCAGACCAATCGGGTATTAGTAAAGCGGTAAACTGGCAAGGTGGTGGTGGCTTTAAATTTTACACTCTTGCACCAAGTTTGTTAAATTTAGACAAGTTTGGTAATTGGATTATCAGCACCGAATACAATGCTCAAATGTTGGCTGCTGCCATGAGCAAGCAAGAAGGTTTCACTTTTCAGCCCGATACGCACACGTATTGGAAACAAGGGCGGTCGAGCGAACACGATTATATCTACGTTACCACGCAGTTTCTTACCGTGGAAGTATTGGAAAGCATACACGATGAAATGCAACCCGGCGAAAGCCTGCTTGTTTGTTGTAAAGCATTCCAAAAGGAATGTAAGCACAAATATCCAAATATCACATTGAAGAAAATCCCGCAAATGCTTCTTGGTCGTTGCGAATTTGGCAAAGACGATTACAGTCTGAATATCGTAAATATGCCGGTAGAGGAAAAAGAACAAATTGAACTCGAAGAGGAATTTGAAGTAACAAAAGAAAGCGTACAAGAGATTAGAGATAAGATAATTAAAAATAATGAGTTAACATTGTTTGATTAACTCATTGCCCCAAAGAGGCTAAATATGCATAACCCTCAGTGAAACTGGGGGTAAAGACTAAAAAACGAATACCAACCCTGTAGGGGTTGAACTGGATATAAGTAAGTAATTCAAAGAACATTATTCTAAATACATAAGAATATGAACACAATAACAATTCGGAATATCGGTCCGATAACTAACGTAAAATTAGAGCTCAACAAGGTTAATATAATCATGGGGCCACAAAGTAGTGGAAAAAGCACTATTGCAAAGATAATAAGCTATTGTCAATGGGTAGAAAAACGATTAATCTTAGATGGTGACTATAAAGATGATTTTGCTGAACGGTTTATGGAGTTCCATAGATTAAGTGATGCTTATTTTAATGAGAATTCTTTTATTGAATATCGCAGCAATAGTGTACATATAAAGTACGAAGGTATTTCGCATTCTCAAGCATTGAAAAAAATAAAAGGAGGAGTCGAGTATGTAAATAGTAAGAATATTTATATTCCTGCAGAGCGTAATTTTGTATCTGCTATTAGGAATCTTAGAAAATATAAAAGTACAGGAAATGACAATATAATGAATTTTGTATACGATTGGTCTGAGGTTAGGGATAATTACCCAATCAATTCTAAATATCCTGTCTTGGACTTAAAGGTCTCTTACTATTATAATCAAGATTCTGATACAGATGTGTTATTGTTAGATAATCAGAAAGAGATCTCATTAGGATTTGCTTCTAGTGGTTTACAGTCTGTCATTCCAATGTTAGTAGCTGTTGATTATATGACTTCAGGGCTTTACAAAACTAAAGTTGTTGAATCAGTTGATGAAAAAGAGCAAATGGCAAAAGTGATGTTGGATTATATTTATCAATTAGATGAAAAGAGAAAGGATGACATTGTTAAAGGGCTATCGGAAAATAAAAAATTAAAATTATCGAAAGTCGAACTTGAAAAATTTATTGCATTATATGAAAATCGTAAAGATTACCACCATTCACAATTTATTATTGAAGAACCTGAACAAAATTTATTCCCGGAAACACAACGGGATTTAATATATTATCTATTAAATAAGGTAAACGATAATGATAGAGACCATAAACTGCTTTTGACAACTCATAGTCCTTATATACTTTATGCACTAAATAACTGTATGATGGGATATTTGGTGAAAGATAAAATGCCTGAAGCTAAGAAAGATAAACTTGATTGTAATCCGGGTTTAATAAATCCTGAATCAGTTTCAATATGGCAAATTAAAGAGGGTGATATTTCGAAAATTCAAGCCGCAGATGGTTTAATCGGGAAGAACTATTTTGATGAAAATATGAAGGCTGTTATGGATGATTTTTATTCAATGCTTAATTACTATGGCCAATGATTAAAACGAATATAGCAACTCAATATAGTCACCACTTAATAAATTATCAACTCTCAAAAGATTCAATTTTTATAGCTGATTATACTGAGCAAACAAAAACGCTTGCGGTTAAAAGAGGTGTTGAGATTTTTGTCAGTACACCTCCTACAGATATAGATTTTTTTTCTGTTATAAACAAAGCGCCGATTGAAATTGGCAGTATTATTTTCGATCATACAAGTTTTGTGTATCCCGATGGTAATACACGATCTCAGTGCGAGTGCTTTATTTTTCCAGAGGCGAGTGGCGTTGATTCTTGGATTCTTTTTGCTGAACTTAAATATAGTAACAAGCCTCTCAGAAACACGAGTAACCTTTCTAAAGCAATAAAACAGCTTTTTAAGACCCGTAGATATTATTATATGAACGGGGTTATAAGTAAATCTAATACATGTTATTTAATTGCCTCACTACCAATGCAGGCAGAGCCATTTGCAAATTTTTCAATAACTCCAACTCTAATGCAAAATCTCAAAATAAAGCTAAATGTTATTTTAAGGTTAAAGAATAGCGTAGAAATTGTTGATGATAAAACCATAGATGTATAATGAATCAAACAGCAAACTCCATAAAGCAACGCCTTTCACTTCGTGAACCTCTTCAAGATTCACTGGATATTATCGCCCAATTGGGAGATGTGCTTACTTTGAAAAAGTGTCCGACCGAGCAAGACGAAGCAACAGCATTTCTGCAAGATGAATTACAAAAGGTAAAAACACTTTTTCCTACCTGTACACAGTTTGATAGAGAATTTACTTCTATTGCATTTTCCATTGCTACAGGCGTTGGTAAAACCCGCTTAATGGGTGCTTGCATTGCGTACCTCTATTTGCAAAAAGGAATAAAAAACTTCTTTATCTTAGCTCCGAACCTCACTATTTACGACAAACTAATAGAAGACTTTGGCAATCCTGCCTACCGTAAATATGTTTTCAATGGCATTTCCGAATTTGTACATAATCGTCCGGTGATTATTACAGGCGATAACTACGCTCAACAAGGCAACCTATTTGTAGAGTCCGAAATTCGTATCAACATTTTCAACATTGCCAAATTTAATTCCGACAACAAAGGTTCAAAGAAAGACGGAATTAGTCTTGCTCCTAAAATTAAACGTTTGTCTGAATACCTTGGTCAGTCCTATTGGGATTATCTTTCCGGCTTAGACGATTTGGTTATACTTATGGACGAAGCACACCGTTATCACGCTGATGCTTCCAAAAATGCTATCAACGAACTCAAACCTGTGCTGGGTATCGAACTCACGGCTACTCCTTTCGACGAAAAAGGAAAACCTTTTAAGAATGTAGTGTACGAATACTCATTGGCTCAGGCATTATCCGAAGGCAAATTTGTGAAGAATCCTGCCATTGCAACACGTAAGAACTTTGAAAAAGGGGCAATGTCGGACAGAGAGGTGGAGATTATCAAACTCGAAGATGCTATCAGTATTCACCAGGACACCAAAAATGAATTGGAGATTTATGCCTTAAACAATCAGGTAAAACTTGTAAAACCTTTTATTCTTGTTGTTTGCAAGGATATCAATCACGCCAAAGAAATCTTTGAATTGATTAATTCCGATGATTTTTACGACGGAGCTTACAAAGGCAAAGCACTTCAAATAGATTCTTCCACAAAAAAAGAGGAAGACATTGAGAAACAGTTCATTTCATTAGAAAATGCCGATAACGAAATTGAAATTGTAATACACGTCAATATGCTCAAAGAAGGTTGGGATGTAACCAACCTTTATACTATTGTACCACTTCGTGCAGCCAATGCAGCGATTCTGGTAGAGCAAACCATTGGTCGTGGGTTACGTTTGCCGTATGAAGGAAACCGCACAGGTGTTGATAAAATTGATAAACTTACTGTTGTAGCTCACGAAAACTTCAATGCTGTTATTTTAGCAGCTAAAGACCCGAATTCAGTATTAAATAAAATGAGTTTTGTTGAAATTCCCGTTGAGGATTTGGCAACAAAAACGGAAGTAATCACTTCCAAGCCCATTATTCAACACGTAATGGAGCAAGAACAACAAAAAATCAATAAGATTGAAGACAAGCAGGTTCAACAAACTGCTCAAAACAGTCTTGATGCTAAAAAGGCTATAATTAGCGTTTTACCCGACTTCAATTCGCTGCCCGAAGTTCGCAAAGTGGATGACTTAAACAAAGAAGAAGTCAAAAGAAAAGTCATTCGTCAGGTTGAAAAGAATTATGCCCAAAATCTTTTTAAAGAAGAAATTGTAAAAGAGGCCGAAGCAATTTACGAAAAATTAGTTACTGAGTACAAGAAGAATATCATTGAGATTCCACGTATGGACTTAGTACAAGGTGAGGTTACTGCCTCATTCAATTCGTTTGATTTGGACGTAACAAGTTTCGGCTATCATGCGTTAGAGCAAGAAATTATCCGTATGGGATTAAGAGACAAATTGGTTGAAACGCTAAAGGCAAAATCAAGTGGCTCGTATGGAAATCCAATCAAATTAATTGTTGCACAATTAATTGATTATCCCGAAATTGATTACGATGATAATGCCGAATTGCTTTATAAGTTGGCAACTCAGGCAGTAACCGAAATCAAAGCACATTTGGAAAATGAAAAAGAACTTTCCGAAACCGTGTTTCAATTCAAATCAGCCATTGCTGAAAAGATTTACACACAAATGAAAAATCATTTTGTGTTGCACACCCCTGATTATGTTGCACCAAGGGTTTTGCCATTTGTAGGAATTGAACCCTGGAGTGCTTCCGCATTGGTAAACGCAGGATATAAAGATTATCGGGACATTATCACGCCAACTGTTTTAGTGCCAAAATATGTATTCAGAGGATTTGAAAAAGCCTGTCATTTCGAATATAAGTTTGATAGCAAAACCGAACAGGATTTTGCCTTTATACTCGAAAACGATACCACAGTAACAAAATGGCTTCGCCCTGCACCAAATCAGTTCCGTATTTATTGGGATAACAACTCAAAGAAATACGAACCGGACTTTATCGTTGAAACAGCCGATACCATTTACATGGTCGAAACAAAGGCACTGAACAACATAAACGATCCCGACGTACAAGCCAAAAAAGTAGCTGCCGAACGCTATTGCAAATACGCTTCCGAATTCACCGCTCAATTCGGTGGTAAGGCTTGGAAATACTTATTGTTACCGCATACCGATATTGCACGAACAATATCTTTGAATTATTTAATTGCTAAGTTTGGGTAATAAATATAAAATCTAATTCCATATCACCATTCACGGATTCTCATTCTCACTCAAACGATTCCCCGGAATCACACAAATAAAACAACAAATTTTAATACTAATCAATTAAATTAAAACAACATGACAAATTTAGATAAAGACATATTATGGAGCAGCTTTTACGAAGAATGGGGAGAACAATTTGAAAAAGCAAAAAGTTATTTAGATACCATTAATAACTATCCTAAGTCATTACAACAAATAATTCGTATCGAATTTTTGAAGTCGGAAGACCTCGAAGAAACTTATAGGAAATGGCTAGAACACCTAAGCGAACTGACCAATGAAAAGGATATCCAGTTTTTCAAACCGTATTGGATGCCTTTGTGTACATATGATTTCGACACATTTATCGATTTGTCTTCGCCTGAATTTCCAATTATCAATTGTAAATATTTTGTGAATCTGTTTTGGTATAAAATCAATATCACAGAAAAAATTCACGAACTACTCGAAAGCTTGGAACAAGGCGAAGAAAGTGTTCGATTTATACTTTTAAGAAGTCAATTCGACAATGAAAAAATGGTAGATAAACTTATAGAGGAGTATTTGACTTGAGATAAATGTTTTAGTGATTAATTGAATAAAATTTGTGATTTGATCACAATCTAATTTTTTAAATTAATAATTGGCTCATAAATTTTGACTATTTTTGAGCCTTACAATCATTGTTTACTTACAAAATCACTAACCCCTATGCGTGGATTCTCATTTTCACTAAAAAGATTTCTTGGAATAACACAAGTAAAGCAACAAATTGCACGGGAAACAGGCATTCCTACCACTAAGAGTGGACTGGAGCGTAAAGTAGGGAATACAATATTAAAGGCAATTTTTGGAAAGAAATAACCTAACAATTTATCCATGAAATGTACCAAATGCCAAGGTGAATGGACACCACCAGCCAACCAATCGTTGGGGAAATGCCCATATTGCCAAGCGGACATATTACAAATGCTGAACGAGCAAGCCGAAGAGCTGAGCCCGAAAGTGATACTTGCCAATATGCTGCAAGCATACAGCACTGACTTGCTCCAAAATCAACAGCGTCTCACTGCCATGATTTCCGACCTGTTTGCTCACGATCATAAAACCAAAAGATTACTTTTGTTATCAGTACGTGAAAATATTCCTATTCAACTCCTTGCTATACAACAAAAAGATACTGCCGAACAAAATACTCATTTACTTGCATTACAACACCGGTTGGCAGAAGAAGTTTTTCTGAAAGAAGAAGTTGCCGTACAGATTGTAAGTATTTGGGCAAAAGCGTTGTACGATTTGTTTGAAGAGCCTGATAATTCTTTTGAAATTGTATGGAAAGGTGGTTATTGTGGTTTTAAAAGAAAAAATGGAACTATGATAACTCCATTTTGCTATGATTATGCACTAAATTTTAATGAAGGTTTAGCAAAGGTAAGTTTAAAAGGTAAATGTGGTTTTATTGACAAAAATGGTTTGGAAGTAATACCTTTGATTTTTGATAATGCAGCTTCATTTTATGAGGGATTATCAAGAATATATATTAGTGGAGAAGGAGAAGGGTATATTGACAAAAATGGTAAAGTGATTATTCCTTGCAAATATGACTTTGCCACCAATTTTAATGAAGGTCTTGCAGCTGTGGGTAAAAATGGAGAGTGGCTGTTTATTGACAAAAATGATGATATAGTTATATCTTGTGGAAGAGAAAGTACTTCTGGGTTTAAAGATGGGTGTGCTATGTTAGAAAGTATGGAAGTAAGTTCAATCACATATATTGATAAACAAATTAATATTATTAATAAATCTCACTATGATTCTGGTAGTGATTTTAGTGAGGATTTAGCAATGGTTGGGCGAAAGATATCTCCCTTTAAATTTAAATATGGATATATTGATAAAAATGGAAATGAAAAAATCCCACTTATATTTGATAATGCTACTTCATTTAATAATGGGGTTGCTTTTGTCAAATACAGAGAAAAATGGAAAATAATTGATTATAATGGAAATCAAATTACAAATGTTGATTATGACGATTATACCTATGATAAATTTACTGTACATTCAAAAAAATGTGTTTTTGAAGGAGGATTAGATATTGTTAAATTGAACAGTAAGTTTGGTGTTATTAATACTCATGGAAAAATTATTGTGCCAATAAAATATGAATATATTGATAGATTTTCGGAAGGTTTAGCAGTAGTAGTTCTTGATAATAAATATGGTTATATAGACAAAAAAGGGGATGTTAAAATACCATTAAGATATGAAAGAGCTGGTTGGTTTTCTAAAGGAATAGCAATGGCTAAATATAACGGTAAATGGGGGGCAATCGATTATAATGGAAATATAAAGATACCTTTCATTTATGATGTTGATGATGATGATAATTTTATTGAAAGTAATAGAGTAGATCATTTTAAATATGGATATGAAATACTAAAACAAAATAATAAATATGGAATTATTGAGAGTAATGGAAATGTTTTAGTTCCTTTTATGTATGATACTATTGGTCATTTTTATAATGGAAAAGCACAAGTTGGTATAAACGGCTTAAAGGGTAGTATTGACAAATCAGGCAATTGGGTAAATGATTTATAAATTATTCAAATTATGAAAGAATTCAAACAAAACGACAAAATTGAACTAAAAGTGGGTGGCACTATCACCGTAAAGCTGAAGTTGGGGGAAGGTGGTCAAGGCATTGTGTACTTGGTAGAAATGAACGGCAAGCAATATGCCCTGAAATGGTACACGCACGATTGCACAAAAGACTTTTATGATAACCTCGACAACAATATCAAAAACGGTGCGCCAACCGAATCATTTCTTTGGCCTCAATTCTTGACTGTTTGGAAAGAGAAACGTTTTGGCTATATCATGGCTTTGCGCCCTGACGAGTACAAAGATTTCTCTCATTTTTTATTGGCAAAAGTTCGTTTTGCAAGTCTTTCGGCTATGATTAATGCAGCGTTGCAAATTAGCAATGCGTTTAGAGAATTGCACCGCAAAGGTTATAGTTATCAGGATTTGAACGATGGCAATTTCTTCATTCACCCTACTTCGGGCGAAGTGCTTATTTGCGATAACGACAACGTAGCACCTTATGGCAAAAACTTAGGCATTGCAGGAAAATGTCGCTACATGGCACCGGAAGTTGTATTGGGGAAAACAAAGCCAAATGCCGACACCGACCGCTTTTCGCTGAGTGTAATACTGTTCATGTTGCTGTTCAACAACCACCCATTAGAAGGAAAACTCATTGCAGCTGTACCTTGCATGACGGAGGAAAACGAACGCCGATTTTATGGCAGCACTCCAATTTTTATCTTCGACCCTACAAACGACACAAACCGCCCTGTTATGGGCGTTCATACCAATGCCATACGCCGTTGGCCTATTTTTCCGCAATTCGTAAAAGATGCATTTATACATGCTTTTGGAAGTGACGGAATAGACGAACCGCACAAACGAAAACCCGAAAACGAATGGCAAAAACTCTTCGTAAAGTTACGCGACCAAACAGTGAAATGTAGTTGCGGTAACGAGACGTTTATCAATCCTGATGCGGCAGACTCAAGATGTTTAAACTGCAATAAATCATTGGGAAAACCATTACAGTTGAGCGTTGGACGAAGCAAAGTGATTTTGTGGCCTGGTCAGAAAACTTATGCCTGCCATACCAAGTCTGCAAGCGACCATTATCGTGAAATATCTGGCGAAATCATTCAAAACAAGAATAATCCTTCTTTATGGGGTTTGCGAAATCTAAGTACAGATACTTGGATTGCCACTATGCCCGACAACACACAGAGAAACATTAAAAGCACTGAAGTTGTGCCTATTTTGAAAGGAGTTTCGGTTATGTTTGCAAGTGGTGTAAAAGGAGAAATTTTAGAATAGCATTATAAAAACAAAATCATATAAAAACAACTAAAAATCAATTATTATGGGCTTATTAGATGCAGTATCGATACCACGCCGTACAATGGTGCTATTTTTCTTGGTGGACACTTCAGGAAGTATGAGTGGCGACAAAATTGGAGCAGTAAACGAAGCTATTCGAGAAGTAATTCCCGAAATTAATGACATTTCCTCCGAAAATGCCGATGCACAGATTAAAATTGCCGTTTTGGATTTCTCTTCAGGAGCACATTGGATTTACGATAAACCGGTAGAAGCCGACCAATTTGTTTGGAATAACTTGGAAGTGGGTGGTTTAACCGATATGGGTGTAGCTTTCAAAATGCTGAACGAAAAATTATCACGCACCGAATTCATGTCAGACATTACAGGTTCGTATGCTCCGGCCATTTTTATGATGTCCGACGGTGCGCCTACTGATGATTACAAAAAGGAACTGGAAGAACTACGCAAAAACAAATGGTTCAAAGTTGGTATCAAGGTGGCAGTGGCTATTGGTGACGATGCTAATACCGATATTTTGAAAGAATTTACAGGCAACGAAGAAAGCGTTACGAGAGTTCGTACACCCGAAGCATTGAAAAAAATGATTCGCTTTGCAAGTGTTACTGCATCGCAAATTGGAAGTAAAAGTAGTGGCGTGGGTATTGGTGGAAGTGAAGATTCTAATACAAAAGCCGATGATTTTACAAAGCAGCTGAAAGAATATACAGCTGAAAATATCGACCCAAATGATGTTCAAGCTGGTTGGTAAGTTATTATTTTTAAACAAACACGATGTCAAAATTCAAAGCGTTTAACCTTACTGAACAAGGAGCAAGCCATATCAAGGAAGAAAAAGTGTGTCAGGACGATTCATTAAGTTTCGAGGAGAAAGGTTATGCGGTGGCAATAGTGTGCGATGGTCATGGTAGCAACAAATACTTCCGAAGCGACAGAGGTTCACGCATGGCTGCCAAAGTGACCATGTCTGCCATTCAGGAGCTTATGAAAAGTCGCACGATTAAAAACGAACAGGGTAGCAAGTTGATAGATGCCTTATTTACCAATCCCGATAAATTCATGCAACAACTCGCTGCTAACATTATCTACCGATGGCGGGAGCAGATTGCCGAAGACTACCAACGTGAGCCTTTTTCTGAAACCGAGTTAGCTCTGTTATCACCCAAAGAATTGGCAGCTTCCCAAAAAGAAGATGGTTGGGTTTCTGCATATGGCACTACCTTGATAGCAGCAGTACGAGCTAGTAATTTCTGGTTTGGCTTGCACATTGGCGATGGCAAATGCGTAACAGTAAATGCCGACGGAAAAACTGCACAACCTATTCCGTGGGACGAAAAATGTTTCCTGAATGTAACCACTTCCCTTTCGGATGCTCAAGCACTTTCAAGTTTTCGTTGGGTTTTTGAACAAAATAATAAGTCAAGTTACCTATCAAGTTTTCAGAAAAATATACCCACGGCAATTTTCGTTGGTACAGATGGTGTGGACGATACTTTTGGGAACGATGAAGCATTAGAAAGTTTCTACAAAACGGTAGTACAGCTTTTCAACGAAAAAGACTTTAACGAAGCCAAAGCCGAATTAAAAACCTATCTACCCAAACTTTCCGAAAAAGGAAGCCGTGACGATGTTTCGATAGCAGGGATATTATACAACAAAACAGTGACGAAATGACATTCAAATCAAATGGTTATGAGAAGTTTTAGCAGTGAAGAAAAAGTATACTTAAAGCATATTGTAGATGCGTATAAATCAGAAGATTGGGAGAAAATGAAATTAAGCAATTTAATTCTATCAATTTTTGATAGAAAGATTGATTTTGAAGGTATTTTCCCATATATTCAGTTAAAAGATGGAGAAAGTGGTAGTGATAAGGATGTAGTTGGATATACAAATGCAATAAAAGAAGCTTATATTCCAATTTCAAATTTTAATTCACTATTGTTTTATTTACATTCAAATCATTTAATTTACATTGTACCATATTTTAATCTTAAACAATCATTACTTGAGACTTACAACGAAGACGAAACAGAAATTTGCAGCAATTTCTTTATGATTGAATCCAATTCGTATTTAGAGTTTCTAAAATCAAATTTATCTGACTTTATTTGTCCTACCCAAGAATTGATTGATTTTGTGAGTGATAAGTTCATTACAAAGCATGATAAACAGTTTAAGACTACAACAAATTTGTCAAAATGGGGTATTGGAATTGCCATCGTATTTGGTATCATAGGATTTGTGTTTAGTATTATTGGATTTTTCTACAGCAAAACTCCAGATATTAGCAATACATTTAATCCTCACGTTATTATCAAAACAAAAGAAGACGTTGATAGCGTAACACAAAAACCAAATACTATTGATAGCTTAAGGTTGAACTCAACTGAGAATAAATTGAAAATTAAAAAATGAAAGCCGTATCTAAAATACTAATCGACTTGGTAGCCAGTCATGGTGAGGAAATAATAAAGCAGCCACAACGCCTAAAAGCGATGCTTGCCGACTTATTGCCCCACGAAAAGCGTATGCGATATTTGTTGGAATTATCCTTACGTGCCGAAATACCTGCAAAGCTAAAAGACATACAACAAGATGAAAAGGAAGAAAGAGAAACCAAAACCAACTCCTTAAAACACTATTTCAAAGAAGAGTATTTTCTGGAAGATAATGCGGTGAAATCTGTTTTTGATTGCTGGGAAGGAGTAGTTAAAAACACAGAAATAATAGAAGAATCAGATTTAACTGGTTTTTCTCACAATGAATATCGTAGTGTTCAAAATGGAAAAAGAGAGTTAATAACAGAATACAAATATAACTATATTGGAGAGTTTAATAATGGAATTGCCATTGTTGGTATTAATGAAAAATATGGTTTTATAAATGAGAATGGTACTGAATTCATTCCGATAATATATGACTCAGCTGAGAATTATCATGATGGACTAGCTGCAATAAGTAAAAATGAAAAATATGGATTTATTGACATATTAGGTAATGATGTTATACCATTGATTTATGAACATGTTGAATCATTTAATGATGGTTTAGCCTTAGTTTGTTTAAATGGGAAATATGGTTTTATAGATAATCTAGGTAATATTGTAATTCCAATTATATATTCAGATGGTAATTCTTTTGAAGACGGTAAAGCATTAGTACGACTGAATCAAAAATTTTCTTTTATAAATAAATTAGGTAGAGAAATCATTGATTTAAATTACGATTTTGTAGGTTCATTTAAGCAGGGTTATGCTGTTGTTACCAAAAATAAAAAAGTTGGATTTATAAATAATGCAGGTGAATTAGCTATTCCTCTAATTTATGACAGAGCACTTTCTTTTACAGAAGATTTAGCATGTGTTAAATTAAATAATAAATGGGGTTTTATTAGTATTTTGGGTAAAGAAATAATACCATTTGTATATGATAAAGTTTATTTGTTTAGATTTATCAATGGCTTAGCAGGTGTTTATAAAAACAATAAAATAGGTTGTATAAATAAAATTGGGGAAATTGTAATTCCAATAAAATATGATAAGGTTTTAGTTTGGGATTTTTATGAAACAAGATTAGCACTTGTAGTTTTAGAAAACAAACGAGGTTATGTAGATATAAACGGGAATGAAGTTATTCCATTAATTTATGACGAGGCAGAGTCGTTCGAGCATGGTTTAGCAAAAGTTGGTGTTAATAATAAGTGGGGCTATATAAATGAAAATGGAAAAGTAGTAATACCTTTGATTTATAATAGTATTGGTGATTATGAAAACGGTATAGTAAAGGCAATACAAAATGGAGACGAATTGTTTTTGGATATAAATGGAGATGAATTAGTTAGATAATCAATTTGTGTGTTAAATGATAAAATTTATGATAAATCAAAATGTTAGAAAATTTCAAGAATCAATTACACAGGAGCTAACTTTAACCAAAGATAGAGTTAGAGATTTAATTGGGGATGCTAATTGGGGGGAAGATGGGCGTTTTAAAGAAGCAATATTGAGAAGAACAATTTCACAGTTTCTACCAACAAATTTAAAAATCGGAACAGGTTTTATTGTTGGCAACGAAGATAATATTCATGGTCAAGAACCAAAGATATCTACTCAATTAGACATAATTATTTACGATGGCAGTTCGCCAGTTATTTTTAGAGATGGTGACTTTGTTATTCTAACAGAATCATCCGTTAGAGGAATAATCGAAGTTAAAACAAAAGTTAAAAATTCTACTTTGTCTGAGATAATTTCAAAATTTGATAGGCTTAAACAATTCAGTTCTTTTGTTCCAAATAATAATTATAAAAAAAGATTCGTTGGTTTGTTAGCATTTGAATATGATGGTAACATAAATACAAAAAAAATTAACGAAGTCATTCAGAACTCAAATGGATTGATTAATCATATTTCACTTGGTCCAAACTATTTTATAAAATACTGGGAAAAACAAAACAACCAAAACCTCATGAATAATTACAATGGAAGATTTTATGCCAAATACAATCTATTAGATTTATCATTCTCATATTTCATTTCAAATCTACTTCATATTGTTTCTGATGAAAACCCAGTTGAACGCTATTGGTTTTCGTTCCCTATTGAAGGAACGAAGGAACAATATAGGATTGGTGATATAATAAAATTAGACTATTAAATTAATGAAACCCCTCACCGACACCCTTATAACGCTAATCAACGAGCACAGCATAGATATTCTACAGCATGAGCAACGCTTAAAAGCCATGCTGGCAGACCTATTACCCCACGATAAACAAATGCGTTTCTTGTTGGAGTTGTCACTTCGCGCTCAGATACCGCAGAAACTAATTGCACAGCAAAACGAAACTCGATTGGGTTGGGAAGCACAAATCAAGTCCTTAAAGCATTATTTCAAGGATGAATATTTTATCGAAGATAAAGCGGTGGAGTCCGTTTTTGATTGTTGGGTAGAAGTTTTTCCACGTAAACGTCAAAAAGCTGTAGCTCCAAAATTAGGAAATTTAAATGCAAAGTCAAAAATTAAAAACATTGATCCAATAACATGGCACAATTGGCATAAATTTGCATTTAAACAAAATAGCAATTGGCAACCCTTTTTTGAAAAATCAAAAATCACTAATTACCAATCGTTTTTTAAAGACATTGGAATCATTAAAAACTCCAATAATACAGGTAGTTATCCAAAATTGCTTTTGCCTTTATCTTTGCAAAATGAAGTAGAAAAGCAACCACCACTGGAATTACCGGAAAAATTACGTTATTTTCAAACACGTTTTCAACACACGAAAGAAGATTTTGAGATTATCAATAGATTATCAAATCAGAAAAGTTACAAGGAGTTAAATGATTACTGCGAAAAAAGAGGAATCAATGATTTTGATAAAAAGAAAAGAAAAGAAAAAGAAGTATATGAAAAACGTGAACAAGAAAGAAATAACATACTAAATATTAATGCTGACAAAACAAAAACATTTAGTTTAGAGCAGTTTATAAAATTCGGCAGTGTTCTTGGTTTAGAATTAGATCAACCTGTCGAACCAATAAATCCAAATAAACCAAAGAAAAGTACAATTGAAACAACATTCGAAAAAGATGCAAGCTCAATCACTATAAATGCTGTTTTTGTTTTATCAGCCGTGATTAGTACAATTATTTTTGCATTTATTGAAAAAAACGATGGTCTTGAGTGGTTCTTGTTAATTTATGCGATATTTGTTTTTTTTGCATTCGTGGTTTTCGCTGTTGATAGTGTATTTAAAGAAAATTTTTGGGTTGCAAAATATCAAAAAACATTAAGTTACAGTAAAGAAGAAATTGAAAAGCGCGACAAGACTGAACAAGTATATTATGAAGAGAGATTAACCTATTATAACAATGTTTTATTACCCAGCTATAACGATGAATTTACTAAATACAAAAATAAAATAAGCCAACAAGAGAAAGATTTAAACGAAGCATTTCCATTGATTGCTCGTCAAATGTGGCTACATGCAATGTATTCAAATTATATCAATTTTAATTCCGGCACCCCAAAAGAAACGAGTGTTGGAATACAAAAATTAGTTGCTAGGTTGGCGTTATTATACCCCCAAATTTTAAAAGTTGGTTTGAAGTTTCCAGACTCCTTACAAACCGCAATTTTGCTTCATATAAATAACAGAGTAATAATAAATATAGAAGTTGATGAACCATATAACCGTGTAACAAGACAAGAAACTAACTTTATTGGTTCAGACTCTGAAAAAAGGGATATTATTTGCTCTGAAAAAAATTTATTCGTGTTAAGATTTACCGAAAGTCAGGTTACTTATGCCTTGTCGGAATGTGTTTCGATAGTGCAAGAGTTAGTTATGTTTACTCAAAGTGCTAACACGCAGCATTTATTAAACATTAGAGAAGTATCAAAAAGCATTGAAGTTCTTTGTTGGACAAAAGAAGTAGCGAGACTAATGGCTATGTATGAAGAATAGTACGAAAAGTGCTACAATAAATTATTTACAAATAAAAATACCATGTCCATTCTGGCCGTACAGCAATATATAAAAGCCATAAGCAATCCAAATAGCTTCAACACACAGAAATCCTTGTGTTTGCAGTTTAATAGTGACGGTACTCCGGTAATGTCTCAGCATGGGAATGTGTTGATTTTTCGTATGTACAGTCCCCAACTAAAGCGCAGTTTGGCTATAAGTTGCTTTGTCTGTCAGAATAGGATGACAAATTATTACCTGGAAAAAATTGCAAAATGGCACAACCAAAATAAACAAAAGAACGAGTCGCACATTTTCGATTATTTACATGGAGAGTTGTTCATTAATGATTTTGGCAATCACGATATTATCGTTTCTGAATGGTACGATGGCATTGAAACGAATTTTTCATTCAATATAGAAAATAGCGTGCGTATAGTTGATGAAGTGGCATTTTCGGCAGATATGACACGATTAATTGCTTTTCCAGATCCTTCTAACAATAAAAGAATAGAATGTTATTCCATTCCGGAAGGCGTAACCACCATTGGCGAAAAGGCTTTTGAAGGTTGTACGCAAGTGTTGGAGGTAATCATGCCCAATTCAGTAACAACCATTGAAGACGAAGCCTTTTATTGCAGCTATCAAATTAAATCTCTAAAAATACCTGATTCTGTAACTCATATTGGTGCTGCCGCATTTTCAATGATCCGCATTGAATCTTTTCATATCCCTTATAATGTGAAAATTACAGGTGGGTACTTTATCAGCTGCCCTGATTTAATGACCATTACTCTTGGTGAAAATCACCCTCTTTACATAATTGTTGACAATGTACTTTTCTCCCACGACAAAAAGAAATTACTGCGCTATCCACCAGCACGTTTAGATACAACATATACTATACCTGATGGTGTTGAAATAATTGGAGATTATGCTTTTTCGGGATGCAGGTATCTGACTGAAATCAATATTCCCGAGAGTGTAACAAGTATTGATGAATATGCATTTGAACATGCAATATTTAAAACAATCATTTTTCCAAGAAATATATATTTCATAGGCGATGGCATTTTTCATGAATCTGCCAACCTCGAATCCTTTATTTTCCCTTCTAACCTAACTAAAATTAGCAGTGCAATGTTTATGTCCTGCAATGCTTTAGTTGATATTGAAATTCCAAATCACATAATTTCAATTGAAGACTATGCATTTTCGTATTGCGAAAACCTAAGACAACTTAATATCCCAAACTCAGTAATTTCAATTCGCGAAAATGCTTTTGAAGGTTGCAAAGGTCTTACCTCAGTTTTTATACCTCAAAACGTGAAATCAATTGGAAAATCAGTATTTGCATTTTGTGATGGTTTAATAGAAATCGAATTTTTTGGAGAAATATCAATAATTCAAGTGGCTACATTTGAATATTGTTCAAATTTACAAACAATCGTATTTCCAAACGGATTAACAAAAATAGCTGAAAGAGCCTTTTCAAATTGTACAACTTTGAAGTCTATCATTATTCCGGAAGGTGTTACAGAAATTGGAGAAGCGGCTTTTAGTTTTTGCTCCGAATTATATTCAGTTCAGTTACCCAAATCATTGGTATCAATTGCTGAAGAAGCTTTTTTGTATTGTACCAAGCTAATTAAAATTGACTTACCTCGCAACGTTACTACCATTGGCAACAATGCTTTTGAACATTGCGAAAACTTGAATTATGGATTTAAACTTGCCCTAACCAATCGTTTTGGCGAAAGAGTGTTTGGTGAAGAAGATGAATAAAAATATGAATATGATAACTGCAAGATATATTTCAAAATTAATATTTTTAATTTTGCTGATTACATTCGCAACAATACTTGGCTATTACTTTTTCCCTGAACAAAAACTGCCAAACGGCAGTAAAGTTGACAAAATCCTGGTTGAAAAAAGCAAACGACAAATGCATGTTTTTTCAAACGGCAAGAAACTTAAAACTTATAGAGTTTCATTGGGATTCCGTCCACGAGACAAAAAGCATTTCGAAGGAGATGGCAAAACGCCCGAAGGTAAATATTTTATTGTCAGTAAAAACAGTAATAGTATTGCTCACAAAAGCTTTGGAATATCGTACCCAAATGCTGCTGATAGAAAATTTGCTGCAAGTTATCGGAAATTAGCGGGTGGAAATATTATGATACATGGAATGATGAATGGTTTGGGGTATTGGGGAAAATTTCACCGCTTTATTGATTGGACTGCTGGCTGTATTGCACTTACAAACAATGAAATGGATGATTTATTTCTACATGTGGATGTTGGATGTGAAGTTAAAATTGTGGAATAACAGATGAAACATTATTAAGTAATTTATAACCAAATTTAATTTATTATGGATCAACCAAAACTCGAACGACTCTTACGTTTAATGAAGTTGCTTACAGCAAACAATTCATTAACTGTTGATGAAATTGCAGCAAAGCTTGCCATTTCACAACGTTCCGTTTATCGTTATATCGATACTTTCCGTGAAGCAGGTTTTGTGATTAAAAAAATGGATAATTTTATAAGACTCGATAAATCTTCACCTTATTTCAAGGATATAAGTGAATTAATTCACTTTACCGAAGAAGAAGCCTTCATTCTCAAATCTGCGATTGAGAATATCGACGAAAACAACCTACTCAAACAAAACCTCAAAAAGAAACTCTATACCGTTTATAATTACAACATTCTTGCCGAAACCATTGTAAGTGGTAAAAATGGTAAGAATGTACAACAGTTGGTGGAAGCAATAGAAAACAAACGCTCAGTAATACTTCATAATTACTCTTCAGCACACGGCAATGATATTCGCGACCGCCATGTGGAAGCCTACGCATTCACAACCAACTATGTACAGGTATGGTGTTATTGTCCCGAAGAAAACACAAACAAACTTTTCAAAGTTTCACGTATTGGTTCAGTGGAAGTATTACAGGAAAAATGGCAACACGAAGTTAATCACAAATCCGGTTGCATTGATATTTTCAGGATGAACAGCTGCGAAATTAAACACATTAAATTAAAACTCGGTTTACGTTCCGCAAACCTCCTTATCGAAGAATTCCCTTTAGCCACAAAACACCTCCAGAAGCTACCAAATAATGAATGGCTACTCGATACCGATGTTTGCTCTTACGATGGCGTAGGTCGCTTTGTAATGGGCTTATTAGACGATATTGAAATAATTGATTCACAAGAATTTGAACAACACATTGCAGAAATTTTAAATAAAATGAAAAATAAATTTTCATTGTCATAAGTTGTCAAAATTACATCGTTACTTTGTGCTTTAATTATCTAACTAATAATTCACTCATAAAAAGTAACTGTATGAAAAAATTTATTTATTCGTTTTTAATTACATTGTTGTGCTTGTGTGTAAATGCACAAACTACAACCAAAGAAAAGGAACTTAGCAATGCAGAAGTTTTCTCTGCAAAAGCAGGGATTCTTATGCAAAAAGAATTTGTAGAAATTGGCAACTTAAAAAAGTGTAAAATTAAAGTTGTGTATTTCACAGATTTAATTTCTAACACAAAACAATCAGCATTAAAATTTGAGTACGATTATATTTCAAGCTACACTACCGAAACCAAAGCAGCACTTCTTGACCCGGACGAAGTTGTTGGTTTGATGAAATCCATAAAACTGATGCAAGAAAAAGTTTTCCCTACAACACCCGCAAATTACACAGAAGTATATTATCGCAGTCGTGGAGGCTTTGAAGGTGGTTGTTTCACAAGTAAAGGTACTTGGTCAACCTATTTGAAATTAGAAAAATTTGATGGTAAAAGTTATGTCTTTTTAAATATCGAAGATTTAACAACACTATACACCTATCTCGAGCAAGCAAAATCAATGTTATAATCAATTTTAAATATAAGCCGTCTCAAAGAAAAAAAGACATACTTGACCTTGATTTAATCAAACCAGAGCAATAC
>CAMBSB010000078.1 GCA_945870155.1 Paludibacter jiangxiensis
CAAACTATCGCGAAATTCCCCAAAAATACCTGAAGGCAATTTATAATTCCCATCAACTGCCGATACACCGGCAGAAGTAAGCATTCCGCCCAGCCAAGCTGTTTCCTCCACAATAAGCGTATTCACACCCATACGCGCCGATTGTATGCCGGCAGCAGTGCCACTTGCACCACCACCAACAACCAACACATCTACCTTTTGCGCAATGCAAGATAAATTAAACAAAGCAACCAATATAAAAAATAAAGTTTTCATCATAAAAATAACACGAAACACAAAACACGAAACACAATACAGTTAGTAGCGGAACAACCAAGCACCGCTACCTTTTTTATTAAATTACAAACTGATTTTTTCAGTTTTCACTATTTTTCCTTCAGCGCGTACCTGAACAATGTATATACCATTTAAACTATTGGTATTTAATGTATTAGAATTTGTAACAGAACTTACTTTTTGTCCTAAAGAATTAAAAAGTTCGATAGAAGAAGGAGAAATACCATCAACTTTCAAAAATCCTCTTGACCTTGATATTTTAAGAGACTGTGAAGCTTGATCAACAGATGATAATAATTTCGGCCAAGTAATTAAGTATTTTCCTATACCATTATTCGTACTAAGTACATATAAATTTATTGTAGTAGAAACAGAATTAGATGTAAAATCGTCGAATGCTACTCTACCAGCACCGTTACCATTGGAATTTGTACCTAAAGGAGGAAGATATGAGCAAACTGCTGCTGCACTGCTGTTTAATAAACTATTAGGGAATTTCACAATATTGGCTCTTTCCTGACCTGTACCATAGCGGAAATAAGCAACATAAGCTGTGTCAGGTTGACCTACATTTACAGATGGTAGATTCAATAAATAGCGGACACTACTTCCACCTGTACCAACGATAGAACCGGATGAGGCTTCAGCCGGATTTGGGTTTGTACCATCTGCATTCAGTTTAAGCATATTTGAACCATTATATTTATAAATGTATTTTCCATCTCCCATAATATCAACAGAAGCATAACCACCAGTAGCTGCAATCTGATCTGTAATTATTGTAGGTGTATTGTTAAAAACAAAACCACCATTTCCATCAGGAACCATATCGAATCTAAAAACAGTTGCTTTTGTAGCTACTAAGGCAGTACTCATGGCATAGACCTTGCAACTACCATCTGATATGCTGCCTTTTACAGTAATTTGATCACCCAAACGATATAAAAATCCAGTTTGAATTGTAAATGAGATTGCAACTGTTGGAGCATCAGTTGAATTATCCCAACGATATACTTTAAACAAATTATTAGGTGCAGTTGCACTTAATGCAACATTAGAAACTAAAATTTTGCCATCATTTGTTACTGCAGCGTCATTTACTACAAATTGCCCAGTAGCAATACCTGTAACATTCAAGTCTTTCCAGAGTGTACCATCGCTAGCTTTTAACACTTTAATAAATGTTCCACCTTCGCGTGTTGGAATTACTACAACTTTTTCGCCTTCAAATGTACCTACTCCCATACCACGTGCACTACTATTTGCTGTGCCAATATATGCGGGATTAGTTCCTAAAGTTGCACTATTTTCCCAAACTCTTGTCCATGTGGGATCGGCTGCCCACATATTAACTGCAACAAATATTGTTGCAAACAATAAAGTAATTTTTTTCATTTTTGTAAATTTTAAATTGTTGATGAAATTTGATATTTAATTGATTTTATAAAGCTACATTGGTTTTAAATATATTCAGAATTGTATTTTTTTGTGATAGTTTTTTTTGTGCTTCACATTTTTCGAGTGTTTGATAACATTGATATAAACCTCGTGGTATATGAAAACAGCCTTTCCATTTTCCTCCTTTGAGGTTTAAAAGTACTTCGCCCTGTCTATTCAGGTAGCCAAACCACTCGGGGTATTCAGTGTCTTTAAAATGTGTCCATGTATACTCGTGTATGCGTTTAAACCAGCCTAAACATTCTTTCGAACCCGTTAACTGATAGCCT
The DNA here is from genome assembly GCA_945870155.1 of Paludibacter jiangxiensis. Lineage (GTDB taxonomy): Bacteria > Bacteroidota > Bacteroidia > Bacteroidales > Paludibacteraceae > Paludibacter > Paludibacter jiangxiensis_A. Next base: position 2,004 of record CAMBSB010000078.1, read on the forward strand.
TTTAAAAGGGTTATTAAACTCTCAACATGTACCCACCATAGTTTTTGATCCCATTCTAATTGTTGAGGTGGGTAGCCCTTGCGATCCATAAAATAAAAAATGCCATCATAAGTTTTATCCCAACCATATTCAACCATTTTTAAAGCTATATCGGTTGCCTTTTGTATTAATTCAGGACGATTTAAGCGTTCGCCTAAGTCCATAATAAACCACATGGCTTCTATGGCATGTCCTGGATTAAGTAAACGACCTTCAAAAGTATCCGAAAGTTCACCATCTAGCGTTACATTTTCAACTACCAATCCTAATTCAGGCCGATAGAAAACCTCCATCACTTCGTGAATGCAAGTTTCCATGGTTTGCATCAAGAAATCTTCTTCGAGAAGATGCTCAATTTCCAAAGCTAAGTTGCAAAGTATCATGGGTAATGCAAAGTTTTTCAGATTACGCGTTTCCGGATAAGCTTTGTTCCATTTTCCTTTGGGATTATCTACTTTCGAAAGAATTTTATCGAACGTAGTTTTAGCAATTTGTTCATATTCTTTGTTGCCGGTTGCCAATGCCAATTGCCCAAATGCCATGGTAGCAAATGTGTACGAAAAAATATTGTAAGGTTCAACTAATGGTTCGCCTTCGCGAGTTAATGAAAAATACCAGTTGTAGTCACCGTCATGACCATGAGTTTTCAAAAACTCTGCACCTTGTATGGCGCAATCTAACCACTCTTGTCGCTTCTCCACTTTATTATAAAGCATAGCAAACATCCACACTTCGCGTCCCTGTAACCACACAAATTTGTCGGTATCGTACACATTTCCTTCTCTGTCTAAACAAGTTAGATAGCCTCCAAACTCTGCATCCTGTGAGTTTTCGAGCCAAAAAGGCAAAATATTATTGAATAATTCACCTTTATATTGTTCTGCTAATTTTTTGAAATCCATAATGTAATGTACTTGCCCCTTAACCCCCTGAAGGGGGAACTTAGCAAGCGATTGAATTTTATTGTCTATTTATACTCTACTCTTTTATCCCTAATTCCCCCTTCAGGGGGTTAGGGGGCTATATATTCTTTATACCTATTATATAAATGTCCTGCCGATACATACATCGACTGTGGACTCATAAAATGCGAAAACTCGAAAGTTATTGCATTCTCAATGCCTGCTTGGGAGGCAAGTTCCAATTTTAATTTTAATTTTTCCCATTTGATTGGTAAAAATTTTATTGGCATATCGCGGTCGAAAGTTTCGGAATTTGTCCAGCACTGTAAACCGTGTTTGTCGCACAAGCGTTTATTTATTTTCAAGAAATCTACTAATTCATCGTAATCCACATGACCATCCTGAAATGCTACAATATCAACGGCTCCTTTAATCCCGGCAAAAATTTCATTCCATTCTCTTTCATGTGTTTCTGTAGTAATAGGTCCATCAACTTGCTTGTCAGCTGCCAACTCGCTGTGGTTCTTTTTTCCATCAATGTAAGGAGAAATTAAAACGGGTAGCTCATTCGAAACTTGCTTACAATATTTACCAAGTTTTGCAAACATTTCAATCACTTTTCCATTATTCCGACTGCATTCTTGCGACAAGTACCAACCCGAAAATGATTTATAATGACCATATTTTGTCCATACTTCTTTTATAAGTTCCATGTTTACAGCTACTTCACGCTCGTAGTTGCCATTTGTCCAAAAGTTGGCATCCACCCAATAGCGCCCCGAGTCGTACAGTCCGAAATAAAACTGCATACCATATTTATCACTTAAGCTTAAAAACATTTCAACCAAATCCACCGGAGGAGGATAACATTTTTCAGTTGTTGACAGCACTTCCGATGGAAAAGTTTGCCAACGTTTATAACCACAACGAATCAACACAAGCATTTCAATACCAATTGCTTTCATGTGTGCAAAGTCAGCATCCCACTCTTTCTCTCCCCAGTTTTGGTGAGGAATATCATGGCTAATTTCATCCAAAAAGGTGGCTTTTAACTTCATAGCTTTCAATATTTAATTATCAAATTTGCAACTTAGGCTCATTAACTAAATCAACAAATGAATTAGTTTTTAATTTCGGTACAAACATAATTAAAATATTTTATAATATAAGCCTCTTTTTAAATTATATTTTAATTATGAGTAAAAAAATAGATTTTTCTGGCAAATATGAATGTTTATAAGGTAAAAAATAATTTTATTGTGCTTCAATGTAGGTTTATAATTTAAAATTATTATTTTTGTAAGCAAATTAGAAAAAATATTTATGAATATTCATTTCTTATTAAAAATCCAACTCTATGAAGCATACATTAATAGAAGAAATTGAGTTAGGCTCAAAAAATGCGCAGCTAAAATTAAATATTTTAAAATACTATATCAACAATGGTGATAACACGCTTTCAGAACTTGGCAAAGAAATGGATCTGAGTGTTCCCACGGTAACAAAATTAGTTAGTGAGCTTATCGACGAAGGTTATGTAATAGATTTTGGTAAGGTAGAAACAGCTGGCGGTCGTCGTCCCAATATTTATGGCTTGAATCCTGATTCAGGATGCTTCCTTGGTGTCGATGTTAAGCGCTTTCGGGTAAATTTGGCATTGATAAATTTTAAAGGTGAACTCATTGATTCTCAATTAAGTGTACCTTTCAATTACGAAAATACTGCTGAAAGTTTTGATAGCCTTTGCAAAATTATTAACGATTATGTTTCAAAACTCTCAATTCCCAAAATAAAAATACTTAGTGCAGGCATCAATATCTCGGGGCGAATAAATACTGAAACCGGACATAGTTACAGCATGTATTACTTTAACGAACAACCTCTTACCGAAATACTTCAAGAGCGTTTAGGAATTCATGCAACCATAGATAATGATTCACGAGCTATGGCTTATGGTGAATTTATGAACGGATTGGTAGGCGACGAAAAAAATGTGCTTTTTGTTAATTGCAGTTGGGGTTTGGGATTAGGAATAATAACAAATGGACAACTTTATTATGGAAAATCGGGGTTTTCGGGTGAGTTTGGGCATTTAAGTGTTTTCGATAATGATGTTATATGTCATTGTGGAAAAAAGGGCTGTCTCGAAACTCAGGCTTCCGGTTCGTATATACATCGTCGCTTTCTTGAGAAAATGGCCGAAGGGTATACATCAATTTTGGATAAAAAGAAGAAAAAAGGAGAACCAATAACTCAGGAAGATATTTTGGATGCAGCTTTGAAGGAAGATATGCTTGCTATTGAATTAATAGAGGAAGTGGGTAATACTCTAGGAAAACACATTGCAGGCTTAATTAATCTTTTCAATCCTGAATTAGTTATTATTGGTGGTGTAGTGGCATTAACAGGCGATTATTTGTTGCTTCCAATTCGTAGTACGATAAAGAAATACTCATTAAATTTAGTTAGTAAAGACACCGGAATTAAATTGAGTAAACTTGGTGATAAAGCGGGTGTAATTGGAGCTTGCTTGCTTGCACGCAGTAAAATGCTGGGGATAATTTAACAAAGAACAAAGAGTCAAGAACAAAGACAACAAAAAAAACACAGTTTGTCTCGATTATTAAAGAGAAAACTTGGAACATTGAACCCGAAACCCGAAACACAAAACACAGATTGTTCCGATTTTTATAGGGTAAACTTGGAACTTTGAATATGAAACACGTAACACAAAACTTGAAACCCCTAACATGAAACAAAAAACACACCCTTTTGTCTGGATTCCAACAGTTTATTTTGCCATGGGATTACCCTTTGTGGCACTAGCACAAGCATCATCGCTTATGTTTAAAAATATGGGCATAACGGATACACAAATCACTCTTTGGACTTCGCTTATCATGATTCCATGGACTTTAAAACCTCTTTGGAGTCCTATACTCGAAATGTTTAAAACCAAAAAACAATTCGTGGTAGCTACTGAAATGATAACCGGAATTTCGTTTGCTCTTGTGGCTTTTTCGTTACATTTACCCGATTTTTTCACTTATGCTATTGCATTTATGGCAGTAATTGCCTTTAGTGGAGCCACTCATGATATTGCCACAGTTGGCGTTTATATGAACGAGCTTTCGCCAGAAGATCAGGCTAAATATGTGGGTTGGCAAGGTGCTTTTTACAATTTAGCCAAAGTACTTTCGGGAGGAGCATTGGTTTATTTGGCTGGGGAACTCGAAAAATCTATGGGGGTTAGTACAGCTTGGATGATTGTTATGGGAATTTATGGTGTCATTATGTTATTGCTTTCCATTTACCATTTACGATTTTTACCTTTGGGACGAAGCTCAACAGATGTACAGTCATTTAAAGAAGGTATTGAGACTTTAAAAGATGTAGCTCTTACATTTTTCCAGAAAAAAGGAATATTGTTAAGTTTAGCCTTCGTAATATTCTATAGATTTGCCGAAGGATTTGCTATAAAAATTGCTCCTCTGTTTTTTAAAGCTACACAATCTGAAGGTGGTTTAGGATTGAGCACGTCGCAAATTGGATTTATTTATGGGATAGTTGGATCGGCTGCTTTTGTAATTGGCTCAATACTTGCGGGTTACTATACATCAAAAAAAGGTTTGAAGAATACATTACTAATTTTATGTGCGTCATTCAACATCCCATTTATTATGTACTTTTTATTATCACATTATCAACCTGACAATATTTATATAATTTCAGCTGCAATTGCCTTTGAGTATTTTGGCTATGGATTTGGTTTTGTGGGACTTATACTCTATATTATGCAACAAATTGCACCCGGAAAATATAAAACTGCTCATTATGCTTTTGCAGATGGTATTATGGCACTTGGCTTTATGCTCCCTTCCATGCTAAGTGGTTATTTCAGCGATATGCTTGGTTATAAATTGTTTTTCGTTTTCGTAATGGTGGCAACAATACCCTCTTTTATAATTACTTATGTGGCAAAATTAAACTTTAAGGAAAATTTATAAGAATAAAATAAGTCTTACAATACTAACTTAAACTTTAAGTTTTACTTACAAGGTCTTACACTTGTACTTGACTCTTGTCTTTAATTTCCAGAATACAAAAAAGCTATATAAAAAAAACATTTTCCGGAAAATCAAAAAAATATTCCTTTACTGTAATAAAATTACTAGTTTTGAAGTAACTTTGCACAAAAATCCATAAAAATTATATGTGGGGAAAAATTAAAATAGAACTAACTAAGTTGCTGAATTTCATTGTATTTAACTTTCCTAAATGGTGGAATTTTATAAAATTATGGTGGAATAAATTAATAAATTGGCGAATTGCAAGGTATCAACGCTATAAAAAGTTGGTTTGGTACAAAAAACTCGCCAATTCTTTTGTAACTTTTATTGTATTATTTCTCATTTTTCTATTTCTGGTTGATATAAATTTTTTATGGCTCTTTGGAAAATCTCCTAGTTTATATAGTATCAGTCATCCAGAACAAAGCAGTGCATCTGAAATTATCAGTGCCGATGGTAAAGTTATGGGAAAATACTATCGCGAAAATCGTATGCCGGTTGATTTTAATGAAATTTCACCCAAATTAATTGAAACACTTATTGCCACCGAAGATGAACGTTTTTACCAACATTTTGGTATAGATTTTCAAGGTGTTTTTGCTGCCATCAAGGACATGACACAAGGAAATGCCCGTGGTGCGAGTACAATAACGCAGCAGTTGGTGAAAAATATGTACAAAACACGTAATCAGTATTCTAAGGGACTTTTTGGATATATCCCGGGAGTTAAATTGCTGATTATGAAAACGAAAGAATGGACTACCGCTGTAAAAATCGAAATATTTTACACCAAAAAAGAAATTCTTACCATGTATTTCAATACGGTTGATTTTGGAAGTAATTCTTTCGGAATACGTACCGCTGCAAAAACTTACTTTAAAACTACACCGGCCAAATTAAATTACGAACAATCTGCCACCTTGGTTGGCCTGCTTAAAGCAACAACTTCGTATAACCCAAAAATAAATCCGAAAAGGTCTAAAGAAAGACGCAATATTGTGTTGCAAAATCTTGTTAATCATAAGGTTATTGATCAATCAATTTGTGACTCACTCAAAGAAATTCCAATTCAGTTGAATTATAGTGTTGAACAATATCTTGATGGTGATGCTTTACATTTCAGATCATATTTAGCTAAATATCTGGAAGATTGGGAAAAGGCAAATGGTTATGATATTTATACAGATGGATTTAAGATTTTCGTGACCATTGATTCGCGTATGCAAAAATATGCCGAAGAAGCTTTAAACAAACAAATGCGTACCATACAACAAAGATTTTTTAATCATTGGCGTGGTCAAAATCCCTGGCAAGATGAAAATCATCAGGAAATACCAAATTTTATCGAGAATATTGCTAAAAAAACAAAAGCATACGCTTTACTTAAAACCAGATTCAACGATAATCCCGACTCGATTGAGAAGTATTTAAATATACCACATAGAACAAAAGTATTTGATTATAAGCTTATTGAGAAAGATACTACACTTAGTATCATGGATTCAATTAGGTATATGAATCATTTTATGCATTCCAGCTTTGTAGCTATGGAACCAAATACTGGCAATGTGAAAGCATGGGTTGGTGATATTAATTTCAAATTCTGGCAATACGATAAAGTAGCACAATCGAAACGTCAACCGGGATCTACTTTTAAACTCTTTGTTTATACTGCGGCCATGATGCACGGAAAATCACCATGCGACAAAATAACGGACAAGCATGTAACCTGGGAGTATACCGAAAAAGGGAAACCAAAAACCTGGACACCACGCAATGCAAATGGCTCCTACTTAGGATATTCAATGACATTAAAACATGCTTTTGCCCGATCGATAAATACAGTTGCAGTACAATTGGCGCAAGAAGTAGGCATTCCCGAAATAATTAAATATGCACATCTTCTAGGAATTAAAACCCCGCTCGAAGATAAACCTTCGACCTGTTTAGGCTCGTCGGATGTTTCCTTGCTCGAATTGATAAATTCTTTCAGTACGGTTGTTAATGAAGGAATGTATCATGATCCTATTATTGTTTCGCGTATTGAAGATAAAAATGGTAATGTAGTTTATCAAGCTAAAACAGAACAAAAGCGAGTAATTCCGTATGAAACATCGTGGTTGATGACCGAAATGCTTAAAGGTGGAATGACAGAACCAGGAGGCACAACACAGGCATTGTGGGAATGGAATTTGTTTAATTATGACACCGATTTTGGCGGTAAAACAGGAACTTCATCAAATCATTCGGATGCCTGGTTTGTGGGTGTTACTAAAAATTTGGTTGGTGGTGCTTGGGTTGGCGGCGAACATCGTAGCGTTCATTTCCGTACAGGACAATTGGGTGAAGGTAGTCGTACTGCCTTACCGATTTTTGGATTGTTTATGGAAAAAGTTTTAAAAGATGAAAGCTTAAAACAATATAGAGGAAAGTTCCCTACAAAGCCAAAAGAAGTTATAAGCCGCAACTACAAATGTCACACCTATATTCCAAAAGATACAACTGCTGTTGACTCAACTTCGGCTAGTGAAGAGCCATTAGAAGAAATTCCTTTGGAAGAAGCGGATATTGTACCAGTAGAGTAATTAAAAGAGCCAAGAGCCAAGATGCATAAACTATAGATGTTAGTTGCAAGATGCAGGATTGTTAATAAATAATTTTTTATGACATGGATTGAGATTTGGTGTAAAATAAAAACTAAAAAAACGACTGAAGTATTTCAGTCGTTTTTTTTATTTCGCACTTTTTGATATTAGCTTTTGCAAATTTTTTTTTAATCCTTTTTGATATTCAATATCCTTTTTAATCTTATTTGAATTGGGATATCTAAATAGCTCGAAATCAGACTGTATTGCTTGTAACTGGGACATGAATAATACTTAAGACCGCTTTGTATTCCCAAACTTAATTTATTAGTAAGTTTATAATCCACTCCAATCAGCCCAGACAATCCATAAACATACAATGATTTAGGACGAAATAATGCAACACCTTGATTTGAAAGTGTGCTCACAGTATATTGCCATTTAGTGTTAATATTTTTAGTGTAGCAAACGCCCAAATTGGCAGATATATTGGTTCCCCATGGAACCAAAGCAATTTCAGAACCAACAATATAATTATAACTGTGCTTTATAGGATGCGAAAAGTTAAGCCCCATAGAACCCCCTCTATTTCCAGACTCCCAATTTTTACCCGCCAGACTTCCTTGATTAGAATTAACATATATTGAAATATCCTGCGCATTTAAAGGTAAAAATGCCACTAAACATAATATTATTGAAAGTTTTAATATTCTATTCATAACAAAGAAATAAAATTATTAAGAACCTGGATAAGTTGACTTTGTTGATTTTCTGATGTTATATCAGCCACAGAGTCTTTGGCTTGTAAACCATAATTTCCAAATTGAGCATGATTTCCTCCAACTATATTAAAGTAATTAGTTTTGCTTTGCAAAGGTAAGATAAAGTCATTTTGGTTTTTTAAAACATAAGCTGTTGGTAAATCTTTTTTATGGAACTCTATGTCATCAAGCGTGGAAAGTCCATCTTTACTCGCATATATGCTTAATACAGCACCATTCCAGGTTTCAAGAGCATTGTTTGCAGGATAAGATGCAATAAAAACCAAGCCTTTAAACTCAGATACGTGATTGCTTACAAGTTGCGCAGCCATAGTACCTCCCAATGAATGACCAGCTGCAAACCAAACTTTGATTTCGGGGTTTGAATTTAATAAATCATATCCTTTTTCAGCAGCCAAAACAGCCAGATTAGCCGGCATTTTAACAGTGAAAATCTTCACATCTTGATTGTCAGCAATCAATTTATCCTGCCATTTTAAATAGGCATGAGGATCGACAAATGCTCCCGGATAAAAAATAAAACCTATTGTAGGAGTTCTGTTTTTTGATTGTAAAACCAACAAATCGGATGTTTCGGTGTATTTGTTCTGAATGCTTTTCAAATCAACTCCTTCTGGTAGTGAAGAGCATGAAACACCGAAATATGCAGTTAAAATTAGGATTATAAATTTCATCGTTTATTTACAAATGTTGAATATGTTGCCAAAAAAGATGGCATAAAATGTTCATTTAGCTCCTTTGGTGATTTGCTCCAAAACCCACGAAGTTCTAGCAGCAGATATTCCATCCGAAGGGCAAATTCCTTTGCCTGACAATTGGTTGAGAATACTTTGAATATGCAATTCTTGTATGGGTTGAGTATGATTAAATTCAAAAAAATGGTAAGCCTGATTATCTGTTGACAATTTGATAATCATTGGATTACCAAAAGTATTGAATGAAATGGTTCCCTTGTTTCCAACTATTGTAGTCAGGTCTTTTGCTGCCGTTTGGGCTGTTGTAAAACACCATAAACCACTACCTACAACCCCATTTTGGAATTTAAAAGAAGCAGAAGTCACATCATCAGCTAAATACAAAGCACTCTGATTGCTTGAGATTCCTTTTACTTCAATAATTTGACCGAAAATAAAATCAAGAAAATCAAGCTGGTGCGATGCCAAATCATAGAAATAACCTCCACCAGCTATTGACGGATCAACACGCCAATTAGTGTCTTTTATAATTTTTGTATCTGCAGGCTGATACATTTCGATATTCACGGTTCTAAGTTCACCAATAATTTCATTGTCAACCAGCTCTTTAACCTTAAGAAAGCCAGGCAATGATCTACGGTAATATGCTGTAAATAAGAGCACGTTTTCAGCTTTACAGCAATCTATCATATCTATACAGGCGGCGTAATTGTCGGCCATGGGTTTTTCAACATACACTGTTTTACCCGCACGTGCTGCCAAAAAAGTATAATATGCATGTGTAGACGGTGGTGTAGCAATATAAATTGCATTAATTTCCACATCAGTCATTACCTCATTGATATCAGTTGTAAAAAACGGAATTCCATGCCTTTGGGCATAGTCTTCCGCTTTTTTTGCATCGCGCCGCATCACTGTTTTTATGCGCGATCCTTCGAGCTGATTTAATGCGGGTGCACTTTTTACTTCACACACATCACCGGCTCCAATTACAGCCCAAACAATTTCGGTGGAAGTTACAGAGTTCATTATTTCAGCCATTTATCGAGCCATCCCACAAATGTACGTTGCCAAAGCACGCCGTTTTGTGGTTTCAGTACCCAGTGATTTTCATCAGGGAAAATAAGCATTTCGGCAGGTACACCGCGTAAAACAGCTGCATTGAAAGCTGCCATGCCTTGTGACGCTAAAATACGATAATCTTTTTCGCCATGAATAACAAGGATAGGTGCATCCCATTTATCAACAAATAAATGAGGAGAGTTGGCATAAGAATTTTGGGCTATTTTGTTGTCTTTTTCCCAATATGCTCCTCCTAAATCCCAGTTTACAAACCACATTTCCTCTGTTTCGAGGTATTGTTGCGGTAAATTAAACATTCCATCGTGGGCAATAAATGCTTTGAAACGTTTCTCGTGATGACCGGCTAACCAATATGCCGAAAAACCACCATAACTTGCTCCAACACAGCCCAATTTATCTTTATTTACAAACGAATCTTTTGCCACCGCATCAATTGCCGACAAATAATCTTTCATGTTTTGTCCACCATAATCACCGCTAATCTGGTCGAGCCATTCCTGACCAAAACCGGGCAAACCACGGCGGTTTGGTGCAACTATGATATAATCGTTAGCCGCCATAATTTGGAAATTCCAGCGGTACGACCAGAACTGACTTACAGCCGACTGCGGCCCACCCTGACAATAAAGTAAAGCTGGATATTTTTTATTAGGATCGAACTTAGGTGGATAAATTACCCAAACCAACATTTGTTTATTATCGGTAGTTGTAACCCATCGTTCTTCCACTTTTCCCATTTCCAGTTGAGCCAAAATCTCTTTATTTTCGAACGAAAGTTCTGTAGCTTCACCGTTTTGAGGATTTACTGCATAAATTTCGTTCGGTTTGCTCATCGAATGTTTTATGGTAATTAATTTGTCTCCGGCAGGTGAAACTGCTTCATAGTCGTGAACTCCTTTTGTTATCTGTGTAATTTTATTTTCCAAAATATCTGCACGGTAAATTTGCGTAAGGGCATGCCAAACACTTGTAAAATAGATAGATTTACTGTCGGCAGTCCAAACCAATCCTTCGGAGTTTTGGTCAAAATTGGCCGATAAATCAGTTTTTTCTCCTGTGGCAATATTCATCACAAACAAGCGATTTTTGTCCGATTCGCAACCATCGCGCTCCATGCTTTCCCAGGCTAACCATTTTCCATCAGGCGAAAAGCTGGGATTAATATCATAACCCATCATGCCCTCGGTTTTATTGGTCGATTTTCCGTTTGTCAAATCATAAAAGTAAATATCCGAATTGGTAGAAATGGCATATTCTTTTCCCGTTTTTTTACGGCAAGTATAAGCTATTGTTTTTCCATCGGGACTCCAGGCCAATTGTTCTATTCCACCAAAAGGTTTCATCGGACTTTCAAAAGGCTCGCCTTCCAACAAATCTTTTTCGTTTTCAATTTTTGAACCTGAATATTCGGCCACAAAAGGATGAGGAATAGTTTGTACCCATTCGTCCCAGTGTTTGTACATCAGGTCATTCACAATTATTCCGCTCGATTTGGGCAGGTCAGGATATTTATCCACTGTACGTTCACCATATTTTACATCAGCCACAAAAAGCAGCTTGGTTTCGTCAGGCGAAAAAGCAAAATCGTTTATACCACCTTCACGTTCAGATACTTGTTTTCTGTCTGTTCCATCGGCTTTCATAATCCAAAGTTGCATAGTACCACTTTCGGACGAAAGAAATGCAATGTGCTCACCATCTTTCATCCACTTAGCTGCAGCTTCGCGTACAGAAGTGGTGGTAATTTGTTTTTTCTCAGATCCATCCACATTCATCACAAAAAGTTCTGAGTTTCCTTTGTCTTCGGGGATGGAATAATATGAAACCGAGTAAAGGAGCTTTTTCCCATCGGGCGAAACTTCCATTCCACCTACACGTCCAAATGCCCAAAGTACTTCGGGAGTCATGCGTCCATTTTCAATTTTTGGATTTTGTTTGCCAATTATTGGCGTTTCATCTTTTGTAGCACACGAAGTGGCTAATACGGCCATTGCCATAAGCATTGATTTGATTTTCATCTGTTTATAATTGTTTTTTTAAGGTCAGATGGAACTTGCACATAAACATTTCCTTATTAGTCAAAATTTATTTGTCGTGCTCGTTTCATAACGTTAATTTAATTTTATTCTTGCTTTACCCAAATAAGTTTATCTGTTTCAAAACCAAGATCTTTGGCTTGTTTTATATATTGCAATTTAATGTCCTCAGGTATAGTTTTTTCGCGCGAAAGTATCCACAAATAATCTAAATCATTGCCCACAACCATGGCATATTTATATTCTTCATCCAGTGCAATAACGTTGTAAGCTCCATAAAAAGGTCCAAAAAACGAAACTTTCAACTTTGCTACAGTATTATCTATTACAAATTTTGCTTTACCTTTTGCCTGTTTCCACTCTTTTTTTACTGTATTGTAACCACCATTTACAACTTTGATAGTGCCGTTTTCATTCAAACTATAATTGGCCGTAACATTGATTAAATCGCGCTCAAAGCGCAAGTCAAAACGAGCAATTTCATACCATTTTCCCAGATATCTTTCAGCATCAAAAGGAGTAACTGTTTTCACATCCGATTTTGTATTGGCACAGGCCCCCAAAGATAAAACCGAAAAAACTGCAAAAAAAATAGATTTAATTTGTGTTTTCATTGGAATATTTTTTAGTGTTAATAATTTATTATACAAGCACTTTTCATTTTACATATATTTAATTTGCAAATGTAGGATTTTTGTATTAAAATTCAACATTTATCAAGCCTAAAACGAACAATTTTATTAATAATTCGTTTACAAAAACAAAAACATGAATATGAATGATAATTTTGCACATCGTGCAGCCGATTGGGATCAACCTTCGAAGGTAGAAATGACAAAGAAATTTGTAAATGCTTTGTTGAATAATATTGAAATCAAAAGCCACTGGAAAGCATTTGAAGTAGGAGCAGGGACAGGTTTAGTTGGGATGCAAATTGCTGATAAAGTTGATAAAGTTGTTTTTGAGGATACATCGGAAGCTATGCTGGAAGTGTTGAAACAAAAACCTAAAGATGAAAAAAAGGTAGAAATTGTACATGGTGAAGTATTTGAATATGTGAATCAGGACATCGATTTTGTTTTTTCGTGTATGGCTTTTCATCATATTCCCGATATTGAAAAATCGCTCAAACATTTGTATCAAATTACTAATCCCGAGGCGATAGTAGCTGTTGGTGATATCCGCACCGAAGATGGTTCGTTTCATAGTTTTGAACCCATACCGCACAAAGGTTTTGACACCGAAGAACTGGCAGCACAATTTGATGCAGCAGGTTTTAAAGTGCTAACTTCCCAAACATATAATGTGCTTAAACGTGAAAGAACACCGGGAGTTTATACTGATTATGAGCAATTTATGCTTATTGCGAAACGAAAATAATTTTTTTTGTTCGATAAATTGAAATCTACACATCACTGAATTAAACTAAGCTTTTGATAGATGATTTTTAATCAGTGAAATGAAAATCAACTAAATTTGCTTGGTTTTAGGACTATAGTTTACCAAAACATTAAAGACTAAATACCTATGATTTAACAAAATAAGTTGAAATCATCAATTTCTTTCTTTTGGTTCATAAATTCTTTTCATAATAAAAATATTTCATTATTTTTGAACTTGAATCTAAATACAATTTTCAATCACAAATTAGCTATCACCATGCAATTAGAAAAATCGCATATCGAATTTATTGCTGAAGTAAAAAATCAAATCAAAGCTGCACAATATCGAGCTTTGCAAAAAGTAAATTCTGAGCAAGTTAATTTGTATTGGAACATTGGTAAAACCATACTCGAACGCCAAAGAGAATTTGGTTGGGGTAAAAGCATTGTCGAGCTTTTGGCTGCAGAATTACAAACTGAATTTGTTGGCATTGATGGTTTTTCTGCTCGTAATTTATGGAGAATGAGAACATTAGTTGATCAATACAATCAGAGCACATTAATTCTGCCACCACTGGTGGCAGAAATTCCATGGACGCATAATATTATCATTATTGAAAAATGCAAGGACGAACACGAACGTTTTTATTACATCAACCTAACCAAACAACAACGTTGGTCTAAAATAATGTTAATCAATGCTATTGGAGCTCAAACCTATCAACGTACACTTATAAACCAAACAAATTTTTTAGAAACACTTCCTGCTTCCATTGCCTACGAAGCCGATTTAATGCTTAAAGATGAGTTTCTTTTTGGATTTCTGAATCTGACCGAACCATATACCGAAGCTCAATTAGAGCAAGCAATACTCTCAAATATTCGAAATTTTTTGATTGAAATGGGTGGCGATTTTACATTTGTTGGCAATCAATATCCGGTGCGGGTGGATGATAAAATATTTGAAATTGACCTTTTACTCTATCACCGTCAGCTGCAATGTTTGGTAGCCATTGAGTTGAAAACCGATGAATTTCAGCCTGATTATGCCGGCAAAATGAACTTTTACTTAACAACGCTCAATCGATTGGTAAAAAAGCAACACGAACATGCCAGCATTGGTATTATTATTTGCAAATCAAAAAATAGAACTGTTGTTGAATTTGCCCTGGAAGACATAAATAAACCCATTGGAGTTGCAACATATACTTTGGTTGATAAACTGCCTACTAATATTCAGCAATTTTTCCCAACCAAAGCCGAGTTTGTTAACAGAGTGGAAGCTATAACTGACTTTATAAGTAAAAAAGAAAAACTGAAATAGCTAATACTTCTGTATTGAGATTAGAATACCTTAATTGTTTTTTATAAATATAACATACAGTATATCAGTTATATAATAATTAGGACTAGGCGCCAATACACGGTTTAAATACAAAAAATTCCATATTTTCATAAGCTCTGACTACTCCAAGCACTTCATTATTTTTTTATATAGCAAATTTTCGTCAATGGGTTTTGAAATATAATCATTCATGCCTACTGCAATACATTTATCAACATCCACTGTAGTAACATCGGCCGTCAAGGCAATGATAGGTATTTGCATGTTGAGTTGGCTGCGAATGTAAGTGGTGGCATCAAAACCATTCATTATGGGCATTTGCAAATCCATCAAAACAATGTCGTAAGTGTTTTTTTGAAGTATCTCAATGGCTTTTTGCCCATTGTCTACAATATCTAACTCGAACCCAAATTCCAACAAAATAATTTTTATTAGCAGCTGATTTAATGCCATATCCTCAACAACCAGCACTTTAATTATTTTATCAGTTTTTATTGTTGAATCAACGGAATCAATCTTTTCAGGCTGAGAACAGGGATCATTTTCTTCTGATAAATTACTTTTGAAGTTTAATACAAAACCAAAGGTTGAACCTTTTCCTATTTGGCTATTTACAAAGATAGAACCTCCTTGCATTTCAACAAACTGCTTGACAATAGCCAGTCCTAATCCCGAACCTCCAAAAGAACTGGAAGTGCCTATATTGGCTTGTTCGAAATTATTGAAAATCAATTCCAATTTATCTTCAGCAATACCGATGCCCGTATCACTAACCGAAAACTCGATGGCGGAACCATCGGTAGTATTTTTCAACAATCGTACTTTGACAGTAATTTTTCCTTCTGCGGTAAATTTAACTGCATTGCTCATGAGGTTTAGGATAATCTGGCGCAATCGCATGGGATCGCCTATCAATGTTGGTGGAATTTCAGGGTCGAAATCTTCAATTATTTCCAGGTTCTTTTCTTTGATTTTTGCTTCGAATAGAAGTAGCATTGCGCTAATAGAATCGAACAAACAGAAAGGTGTTTGTTCAAAAGTAATTTTACCTGCATCCACTTTGGCTAAATCGAGAATGTCATTTATCAATACTATCAAGGCATCACCTGAGACTTTTATTGCATTAAGGTATTCTTTTTGCGACTCATTTAAATTTGTCTTTAATACCACATTAGTAAAACCGATAATGGCATGCATAGGCGTGCGAATTTCATGACTCATGTTAGACAGAAACTGTTGTTTGGCTTTAACTGCTTCTACAGCAATTTGTTTTTCCCGTTCAGCTATGTTCTTGGCTATGATTAATTCATTTTTTGCCAATACCTGTGCTGTTACTTCATAAGCAATCACCGTAACACCCGAAATAGTTTCATCTACTTCGCGATAAGGCTGATACACAAAGTTGAAATAAGCTTCTTCTAATATACCATTACGCGAGATTGGAGCTAAAAGTTCTTCTCCGTAAAATGCTTCTCCGCTTGTATATACCTTATTTAGTAACTTGGGAAACTCTTTACCAACAAGTTCGGGCAACAAATCTAACAAAGGTTTTCCTTCTACGTCATTACCTTTGCCCCACAGCAGTTTAATGCTATCGTTGGCAAGATGAACTACCATATCCTTTCCTTTGAGAATGGCAATAGAAAAAGGCGACTGAAGCAGCAACATATTATATCGTTTGTTGCTATCCTCCATAAGTATCATGGCTTTTTTCTCTATCTCCAACTGCACTTCCAACACTTTTTTCTCTTTTTCCTGTAGTTCAATGGCCAATCTTTTTACTTCCGTAATATCCGAAATAGTTAACACGATTAGTTCTTCGTTTTGGCTCTGCTGTTGTATGCGATGAGCATTGAGTAGCATAGTTTTATTTCCAATAATCGGGAAGGTATGCTCTACCTCAAAATCGTGAAAACGGATGTTTTTAGGGACAATATCTTCAATCAGTTCCTTTAAACGGGGGATATTCCATTGGTTATTTCCCAGTTTATACAAGGAAACTCCCAAGCATTCTTTTTCGGTAACACGAAAAGTTTTGCAAAAAGATTTATTGGCAGAAACTATTCTAATGTGCTTATTTAAAACCAACATGGGTTCATGTATGGTATTGATAATTATTTGATTATAATTGCTTAAATCTTCTATTTGCTGAATACGCGCATGAAGCTCCAAATTACTTGAAGTTAGTTCTTCGTTGGTCGATTCAATCTCTTCCTTGGACGTTTCCAACTCTTCGTTTAAACTTTGCAATTCCTCATTACTGGACACAATTTCTTCGTTGGCACTCTGCAACTCTTCATTGGCAGCCTCTTGATCCTGTGTAATCGAACCCATATCAGAGCGCGCAGCAGCCAGTTCTTCCTCCAATTTTTGTATTCTCAGGTCTTTGGCAATAGTATTTGTATTTACACCATTTACAGTTGGCGATTCTAAATCCATTTTATGTCCACTAAAAACCACAACCAAAAGCTCTTCACCATCTACTTCCAGGGGTTTCACCTCAATGTTTACAATTTGAATGGTATTTTTATCCAAATCACGACTCATTTCAATGCCTTTTTTTCGGACTATTCGTTTGGTTTTGATGGCATGATGTATGGCATTACGTAACTCGAAAGTAATTTCAAGTTGCGCCATTTTCAAAATATTGAAACTGGCACGGCCAGCCGAATGCTGAAGGTACAAAGAAGTATCGCCACGGAACTGCAAAATTTCCAAATCGTGATTTATAATAACACTTGCTGGTATAAATTCTGCTAATAAAACAGCATCGAAGGCTGAACTTAAATTGTTATTAGTTGAAGATGGCAATTTGCGTAAGTTGGCTAAGTTATTATTGTTGTTATTTATTTCATTCATAGCTATATGTGATAAACGTGGTGACAAATCAGGGATGCGATATTCAGCTGAGTTTTTTTTGCGGCAATATATTTTAAATTTTTTATCTACAGCACTGAAAAGCTGCTCGGTCGACCCTATGGTTTCAGATTTTCCAAGCATCAAAAATCCACCATCGTGTAGTCCATAATGAAACGAGGAAATGGCTTTTTTTTGTGCTGAAGCATCCAGGTAGATAAGAAAATTGCGACAGCTGATTAAATCCATGCGCGAAAAGGGAGGATCGCTTAAGATATTGTGCTGAGCAAAAACACAAACATCCCGAACAGATTTCGCAATGCGATATTTGTCTTTGGACTTAATAAAAAACTGTTTGAGGCGTTTAGGCGAAACATTCTTTAATTGGTGTGAAGTAAACTCACCCAATCGTGCTTCTGCTATGGCATCCGGACTAAGGTCGGTAGCAAAAATCTGGAAAGAAAAATTGTTCATTTCGCTTTCTTTCATTTCCATCAACAACATGGCAATTGAATACACTTCTTCGCCGGTAGCGCAGGCTGCAACCCACACTCGAAGTGTTTCGCCGGGCAATTTACCTGTGATTAACCGAGGAAACAAGTCGGATTGTAAGTATTGAAAAGCATCAGGGTCTCTAAAAAAGTCGGTGACATTGATTAATAAATCCTGATATAATAAGTCAATTTCATTGTTTTTTTGTTGAATATATTCAGCATATAAACTTAAAGTCTTTATTTTATTAATCATCATCCGCCGTATCATCCGCCTTTTAATTGTGTTCATTTTATAATGACTAAAATCAACATGTTTCACTTTGAGTAACACTTGTAGGATGATTTTTAATTCTGCATTATTGTTTTCAATGTCATTTTCAGGTACTTTTTTAAGCGTACTGGGTTTTAAAAAAGGATGTTTGCTCATCCAGTTGAGCTTGCTCGAAATCTCTTTGGGTGATAATACAAAATCCACCACACCTTCTGCAATCGCCGACTGTGGCATACTACCGAATTTTGCTGACTCATCCTGTGCAAAAGTAATCCCTCCGGCACATTTAATTTCTTTCAGTCCTTGTGTTCCATCGTTGGCACTGCCCGAGAGCACTATGCCAATCACATTTTCTTTGTGTGTTTGGGCCAATGACGAGAAAAGAACATCTATTGTATGTATAAAAGTTTTGGACGAAGGTCGTGGGATAAGTTTTATATGTCCATCGGTAACTTCAATTACTTTATTATACGGAATGATATAGACATTGTTAGGTTCCATTTTTTCCATATCATCTATGTCCTGCACAGCCATTTTGGTAACTTTAGATAGCAATGGAGTAAGCATGCTTTTGTGGTCGGGGCTCAGGTGTTGTACATATATAAATGCCATGCCGGTTGTGGGCGATAAATGTTTCAACAACTGCGTGATAGCTTCTAGTCCACCTGCCGAGGCACCAATAGCAACTATCGTGAATGAATTTTTAGCCTCTTGTTTGGAGCTTTGAGATTGTTCGTCGGACGAGCTTTGAGTAGTGTTTGAGTCCATATCGGCAGTTTATTTTACAAATTATAGCTTTATACAAGGAATGTAATTGAGAATTAAAATAAACGCCAATTAGGGCGGATATTCATTACGTTAAGTGAAAATCAATATCATCTAAACTTTTATTTTTTAAGGGACTATTATATTCAATACTTACTAGAATTAAGCAAAGGTAAACTAATTAATCAACTACAAGTCCAAAATACTGAAAATAAATAAAATAAGAGTAAAACAAATCCTTAATCAATTTTCATAAACTCATTTCTAAAAAACATCATTACCCGTCTTATTCCCCCTTTTGCGGGTTAGTGAGCAGGTGCTGAATTGCAAACAGATGAATTTCAGTGCTAAGCTTTATTGGTTTTGATAATTTTCTTCATTAAATGATACAAACATTATATAGCATTTAATAAATAAAATATTGTTATTATTTAAAATATTTCTTTATATTTGCAAACGAATAAATTTTCAGACATGCAAAAACTACAAAAAATAACTTTGACCCTGTTTTTTTTACTTGTTTTTTTAAATGTAATTGCCGATGATTCGCTTCAATCGCTTTATAAGCAGAATTTCAAAGCCATTAAAACAACCGACACTACACTCATTATTAAATCATATAAATATTTGGGCGATTATTTATGCGAACTAGGTGATTACAAAAACAGTAATCTTTATCTTACCAAAGGGCTGGAAATGGCAATCAAGGCTAATGAAATTAAACAAATTGGCATCATACATAATCTTTTAGCTACAAATGACAGTTACACCGGAAACCGACAACTCGCTTTAAATCATTACCATCGGGCTCTCAAAGCTTTTGCCGATATTAAGAATTTAGACAAAGTGGCTATGATACTAATGAATATGGGTTCGGAATATGAATTTGCCGGAAATTTGAATTATGCCATTGCATATAAATTAAAAGCCTTGAAAAACAAACAGGCTTCAGGGAATGCAGATGATTTAGCATATTATTTTCAGAATGTTGGGCAATTGTTTAAAGAAACCAATGTGGTTAAATGGAAGTATTATGTGGTAAAAGCATACGAGATTAGTAAAAAATCGGAAGGAGAGCGGATTTCAACGCGAGCTGCAATCCTGAACGATTTGGCAGGTATTGCCAAAATTGAAAAAAATTACAAACAAGCTTATGCCTGGTATGACTCAATGTACGTCCTTTGTAAAGAAGCTGAATACGAAAATGGCTTAGCTACAGTACTTTCAAACAGATGTTTGCTTTACCGTGCCGACAAAAAACCGGATAAAGCACTGAATGATATACTACAAGCAATTGATATTTCGAGTAAATTAAATAGAAATTATTCGGTAATTGTAAATCATACCTATGCAGCGAATATTTTAATAGACATGAATAGGGCCGAAGAGGCGAAAGTTCATGCAAATAAAGCACTTTTGTTGGCTAAATCCTTAAAATCTTATCCTGAGGAAGAAGCAATGGCGCATTTAGCTTTAGCCAATATTGGCGAAAAAACTAAGAATTGGGAATTGGCATACACGCATTATAATGCTTATAAAGAGGGCATTGACACCATACGCGATGCCGAAGTGCAAAAATCGATGCATGATGTTGAAGTGAAATATCAAACCTCAGAAAAGGAAAAAGAAATTGCACGGCTCGACAATGAAAACAAATTGAAAAGTTTAAGACTACAGAGGATACAGATTCAAATAATTGCCATAGTTGTTATTGTTTTATTGCTGGGTATTTTGGTGCTACTGCAAAACAGAAAGAAAAAATTAAGCTATCAGAAACAACAGGCCGAATTGAAACAAAAATTACTGCGGTCGCAAATGAATCCGCATTTTATGTTTAACACCTTAAATGCTATCAATCAGTATATTCAGACCAATAAAGGACACGAAGCTTCGGATTATTTAGCTCAATACTCAAAGCTGATGCGTCAAATTCTCGAAAACTCGGCAGTTGAGTTTGTGTCACTCGAAGCGGAAATTGAGTTTCT
>CAMBSB010000079.1 GCA_945870155.1 Paludibacter jiangxiensis
TGGAATACATTCGAAAAAAGCGGGTGATAACTTTTGGAGCCGCCCCATCGAGCTCGAAAAAAGTTATCCTCGATTTTTTCGCCAAACATACTTTTTAAACAAATAAATTAAAAATAATTAAAGTTGCATTTACAACTTGAATTTAGCAAGTAATTCATTATAATTTCATAATCATCCATGTTGTTTATGAAAAACACAAAATCATGGTATAATTGATTTAAAAATCTTAGGAACTTAATTCTGCCTTTTCTTTTGTCTTTTTTATTAAGTGTAGAATCTATAAAGGAAAACTTGTGTTCAATAATTTTATAATTGAAAGAGTCTTTCAAAAAATCATCCAACGATGTTTCTGATATGAACCTAGCAGCCTGATTATCTTGAATTTGCAACATAAAGTAATCTTTTAAAATTTATAATAATTACCCGATCAAATTGAAATGTCATAAAACTAACTGCAAATATAAAGTATTTCATTAACAAACCACTTATATTATTTGATAAATTTCATTGATTATACATCAAAAAAGCATATAGCATTGAAATATAGTGAAATACAAGTAAATTAATGCAGATAAAATAGCATTTCTAATGTTTTGTAGAACGCATACTGAAAAATATATTCAATTTTGTTTGGTAGTTTCAAATATTTGTTTCACTTTTGTAGCGTGATTACAAAGAAATAAATTTTGAAGACAACATTAAAACATATTGCAAGCATACAAACAGGGGTTTTTGCCAAACCAACTGCAGATGGGGAAGTAGTTTATCTACAAGCCAAGCACTTTGACGAGGCAGGGCAGTTAAATGCAACGCTTCATCCTGACCTAATGGCTGAAACTGTTTCGGATAAACATTTACTCAGACAAGGAGATGTGCTTTTCGCAGCTAAAGGTACAAAAAATTTTGCAGCTGTATATGATATCGAAGAGCCGGCTGTGGCTTCCACTTCCTTTTTTGTGATTCGATTGGAAGAGGAGTTTAAGTATAGGATATTGCCGGAATTTCTGGTTTGGCTAATAAATCATCCTGTTGCTCAGGCATATTTGAAAGGTCAGGCTATGGGAAGCTCTATTGCTTCGATATCCAAAGGAGTTTTAGAAGAACTTGAAATTTCAGTACCGGCGATTAAAACACAAGAGCTTGTTTTGAATATATCCAAACTCAGAAACAAAGAAATAGCTTTGCGACAGAAAATAGAAAGTCTCCGTGACAAACAAATACAACAACAAATAATAAACGTCCTAAAATAAAGAACGATGAAAATTACTCAGGAAGACATTAATAAAGAAGTGTGGAAAGCATGCGACACCTTTCGCGGAAGCATAGACCCCAGCGTATATAAGGATTATGTGCTGACTATGCTTTTTGTGAAATACCTCAGCGATGTGCATGATGATAAATTCGATACCTATTTGACCAAATACAATGGCGACAGTGAGCGTGCCAAACGTGCCATGCAGCACGAACGTTTTGTGGTGCCTACAAACAGCCATTTTAAGTACCTGTTTGAACACCGCAACGAACTGAATATAGGTGAAATTATTGATGTGGCGTTAGAAGATTTGGTGGAAGCTAACCGTGATAAGTTGTATAGTGAAGACGGTGCAGGTATTTTCCAGAATATCAACTTCAACAGTTCGGTGCTGGGCGACACCAAGGATAAGAATGTGCGATTGAAAAATCTGTTGCTCGATTTTAATAGCGATAAACTTGATTTGCGACCTTCGCATTTGGAAGGCACAGATATTATAGGTGGTGCCTATATGTTTCTGATTGAAAACTTTGCAAGTGATGCGGGCAAAAAGGCTGGTGAGTTCTTCACACCTAAAGAAGTTTCCACCTTGATAGCAAAGCTGACAAAATCGAAACCCGGCTCACGCATTTGTGACCCTACCTGTGGTTCGGCTTCGTTGCTGATAAAAGCAGGTGAAGAAGTAGGTTCGGATAATTTCTCGCTATACGGACAGGAGGCCAACGGAAGCACCTGGGCGCTGGCGGTGATGAATATGTTTTTGCACGGTTTTGACAATGCTACCATTCGCTGGGGCGATACGATACGCAACCCTAAACTGAAAGAAGGTGATGCGCTGATGAAGTTTGATACCGTGGTGGCTAATCCACCGTTCTCGCTAGATAAATGGGGAAAAGTGGAAGACAAAGAAGAGGGAAAAACAACCATCAGCTGGGATCCTGAAACCGACCAATACAACCGTTTCTGGCGGGGAGTACCACCCAAGAGCAAGGGTGACTGGGCATTTATCAGCCATATGATAGAAACAACCTACGAAGGACGCGGTAAAGTGGGTGTGGTAGTTCCTCACGGGGTATTGTTCCGTGGAAGCTCGGAAGGCAAAATCCGCCAAAAAACCATCGAAGAAAATATACTGGAAGCCGTTATCGGCTTACCAGCCAACCTGTTTTTCGGAACGGGTATTCCGGCAGCCATACTTATTTTTAACAAAGGAAAAGTAGATAATACCAATGTGCTCTTTATCGATGCAAGTAAACAGTATGATTCGGCAAAAAATCAAAACAAGCTGAACGTAGATCATATCAAACATATTGTTGAAACCTATCAACATTTCAACGAAGGGAAATTACCTGCAGGTATTGCTGAAGATAAATACAGCTATGTAGCTACTTTCGACGAAATCAAAGAAAACGACTTTAACCTGAATATACCGCGCTATGTGGATACTTTTGTAGAAGAAGCGGAAGTGGATATTGCAGCGGTTCAGATTGAAATTAACAAGCTAGAAAATGAATTGAATGTGGTTCAGGCTGAAATGAAAAAATATTTAGAAGAATTAGGAGCCTAAACCGCAGGAATATGAAAAATGATATTGAAAAAAATGCTCTTTTTGAACAAATCAAGGAGATTGATGACAATGGCAACACATTCTGGGGGGCGAGAAAGTTGTCAAAAACTCTCGATTATTCTGAGTTTCGACACTTTTTACCGGTAATCGAAAAAGCGAAAATTGCATGTGCTAACAGTGGTCTGCAAGTAGCCGATCACTTCGAGGACTACCTCGAGGAGATAACTCACGGAAAAGGGGCCCGAAAAACATATCCTAGCATAAAACTTTCTTATACTGCTTGTTACAACATTGTTCGAAGTGCCGATTCCGACAAAATGAATGTCCGTGTTGGTTTAGATTATTTTAATGCTAAAGAAAACAAACCTCAAATAGTTGAGCAGCAAAGCGAAGCCAACTTAATTTTCTATACTACCCCACAAGGCAACACACGAATTGATCTGGCTTACGACGGCGACACATTTTGGATTACACAACGTAAAATGTCTGAACTGTTTGATGTAGAAGTAAATACTATAAACTACCATTTGTCTCAAATTTTTGAGTCCGAAGAATTAAACCAATATTCAGTTATTCGAAAAATTCGAATAACTGCCGCGGATGGGAAAGATTATCTTACCAATGTATATAATTTGGATGTAATCATTGCTGTAGGCTACAGAGTAAGTTCATACAAAGCAACTCAGTTTAGAATCTGGGCTACTTCTGTGCTTAAAGAATTTATTACCAAAGGATTTGTGCTTGACGATGAACGATTGAAGCAAGGTAAAAGCTGGGGCATAGACTATTTTGACGAATTACTGGAACGTATCCGCGAAATTCGCACCTCGGAACGGCGCTTATACCAGAAAATTACCGATATCTATGCTACAGCCACTGATTATAATAAGCTTGCGCCCATTACACACGAGTTTTACGCCAAAGTTCAAAACAAACTGCATTGGGCTATTACAGGACTGACAGCAGCCGAGATTATCTACCAACAAGCAGATGCCACAAAACCTCACATGGGATTAAAAACATGGAAGTTGGCACCTCAGGGCAAAATTATGAAAACGGATGTTGCGGTAGCTAAAAACTACCTCGACGAAGAAAATATTAAAGAATTAAATCAGATAGTTTCCGCCTATTTGGATTTAGCTGAGAACAGGGCTAAACGGCAAATTGCTACCACCATGGCCGAATGGGCTAAGTTTCTGGATAGCTTCCTGGAATTATCATCCTATTCGGTGCTGAAAGACAAAGGGAAAATCAGCGCAGAGCGGGCTAAAATTAAAGCATTCGAACAGTTCGAAAAATTCCGGGTAATTCAGGACCGGGACTATCTTTCCGATTTCGACAAGGAAGTGAAAAAGCTAAATCCACCAAAAGACAATAAACTACATGAATAACAACACAACATATAAAGATTCGCCACTGGGGAAAATTCCAAGTGATTGGGAGGTAAAAAAACTTGATGACTTAGGAGAATTTAAGAATGGTATTAATAAAGATAAAGAAGAATTTGGACACGGATATCCTCTTGTTGGTTTAATGGATGTATTTGATATTCCAAAGGTTTATAATTCTAACTTTTCATTAGTAAATACAACAGACAATGAAAGAAGAGATTTTGATTTAAAAACAGGGGATGTATTATTTGTTCGTTCTTCAGTAAAACCAGTTGGTGTTGGCTTAACTACTTTGGTTTGTGAAGATATTCCTGATGCAACATTTAGTGGATTCCTAATTCGCTTTAGAAATAATACAAAATTGGATTTTGAATTTAAAGCACATTGCTTTTTAGAAAGTAATTTTAGACAAAGATTGTTGAATAAAAGTACAATTAGTGCTAACACAAACATCAATCAAGTTGCTTTAAAAAGTTTACAAATAATTCTTCCCCCTTTACCCGAGCAAACCCGCATAGCCGAAGTGCTTAGTGCGTGGGATAAAGCCATATGCAATGTACAAGCCACCATAGACCAAGTGGAGCAACGCAATAAATGGCTGATGCAGGAATTGTTGAGTGGAAAAAGACGGTTGAAGGAGTTTAGTGGGGAATGGAAAGAAGTGAAAATGAAAGATGTGTTTGATAGAGTAACCCGAAAAAACACAGAAAACAATACCAATGTAGTTACCATTTCAGCGCAACGAGGATTTGTACGCCAAACAGATTTCTTTAATAAGAATATAGCCAGCGAAATTACCGATAATTATTTTCTGGTTGAAAAAGGAGAGTTTTGTTACAATAAAAGTTATTCAAACGGTTATCCCTGGGGTGCAACCAAAAGATTGAATGATTATGAAAAGGCAGTAGTAACCACGCTTTATATTTGTTTTAAAATTAAAGATTTGAAACGGAGTTCAGGTGATTTCTTTGAGCATTTCTTTGAACGTAATTCATTAGACCGAGGTTTGACAAAAATTGCTCACGAAGGTGGTCGGGCACATGGCTTATTAAACGTAACGCCAAGTGATTTTTTTGATTTGAAAATAACTATCCCTGGTTTCGAAGAACAAACCGCCATTGCCCAAGTGTTGCAAGCAGCCGCCAGCGAAGTGCAGGTGCTACGCAGCAAGCTGGATAAGCTAAAGGAGCAAAAGAAAGGGTTGATGCAGGTATTGTTGACGGGGAAGAAAAGGTTGAACGTAAATTCTATTTAACGCATGAATACATCTGAGATTTTTAAAGGGTTCTTATCTAATATCAAGATTAGTGGTGAAAAGGCAGAAACTGTTTCATACCGTTATGGTCGAATAACTAAAGCTTTGAGTCAAGAATTTCGAAGTACAGATTCGAAAACTGCCAATAGTTTGCAAGTAGGATCCTACGGTAGATATACCGGAATTAAAGGTATATCTGACTTGGATATGCTATATATTATGCCAGCATCTAAATGGTCTGATTATAATAAAGCAGGTGGTCAGTCTAAATTATTACGGGATACAAAAACTGCAATTTCAAATACTTACTCAACTTCTGATATTAAGGTAGACAGATGTGTGGTTACAGTGAATTTTGCAGATTCGCATATTGATGTGCAACCAGTATTTGAAGTTGAAGGTCGGGACTATAAATACCCTGATACATATGGTGATGGTTCTTGGAAAATTACAAAACCAAGAAAAGAAATGGATGCTATGGTTGAATTTGAAGCAAATAAAAATCGTAATCTTAGAATGCTTTGTAAAATGAGTAGATCATGGAAAAATAAACATGGGGTCTTAATGGGTGGTCTTCTAATTGATACGTTGGCTTATAACTTCTTAAAATCTACTACCAATTACGATGAAAAGAGTTTTGCATATTATGATGAAATGTGCAGAGATTTTTTTAAATTCCTATATGATCAACCAAAGGAACAAACAGAATATGGTGCTTTAGGTAGTAAACAACGAGTAAAGGTCAAAAAAACCTTCAAAAGAAAGGCGAAAAAGGCTTATGATTTGGCTGACGAAGCGATTAGTGCAACTACAGATAAAGCAAAACACAATAAATGGAGAGATGTTTTTGGAAATAACTTTCCAAAATATGAAAGCGAAGAAAGCGAAGCTAAGGCTATTAATGAAAGCTATCGAAACACAGAAGAATTTATTGAATCAAATTACCTTGTAGACATTCGCTATGATTTGAAAATTGATTGTGAAGTTAAACAAAATGGTTTTCGAGATGGCTTTTTGCGGGAATTTCTCACCAAAAGAATAAGATTGCTTCCAAATAAATCACTAAGGTTTTTTATTGAGAGCATTGATGTTCCAGCCCCTTACACTGTAAAATGGAAAGTTACAAATCGTGGGGAGCAAGCAATAAAAAGAGATTGTGTCAGGGGGCAAATTATTGACGATGGGGGTTCGTTAGAGCGAAAAGAAAGCACGACCTTTAAGGGAAGTCATTTTGTTGAATGTTACATAATTAAAGACAATATCGTAGTTGCAAGAGATACTATTGATGTTCCTATTTCAGAATAATTAAAATTAGAGTTATGAATGAACAAAAAAAAATATTAGAATCTCAAATTAGAGAGATTTATGGACGTGTAGTTTATACACACAAAACCCATGAGAAATGTGCAGATCTTCTCAAAGAAAGAAGTGATTGTTTAAAGTTTATTGAAATCACTTTATCTGCATTAACAACTACAACTATTTTAGTTGTTTTATTCGGCGATGGTATTATTTTCCAGTTTGTTGCGGCTATATTTTCTACCGCTCTACTCGGATTAACCTTGTATTCAAAAGACTTTAATCTTTTGGCAATTGCAGAAAAACATAAGCAGGCAGCATTAGATATTCTTGAAATTAGAGAAAAGTTACTTTCATTACTTGTAGACATAAGGATTGATAATAAAGAAATTGAACAACTTCAGCAAAAAAGAGATGAGTTGAACGAACAACTTGTAAACACTTATCGCGGAGCTCCTAAAACTATTAATAAGGCTTACCAGATAGCATCTAAAGCGCTTCAAGAAAATGAAGAGTTTACGTTTTCGGATGCTGAAATTGATAAGTTTTTACCGGAAAGTTTAAGAAATAGCAACTAAAAAACTAATCAATCATACAATTATGACTATAGAAGAACTAAAACAATTAAGAGAGAGCGAAGATAAAGTAGAATTCAAAGCTGCTGAAAGAAATTATCCTTATGCAGGAGGCTCACATGCAGCACAAGAAGAAAGGCGTAAATGCTTTTTGGGATATGTAGTTGCTTTTGCAAATGAAGGTGGCGGAATATTTGTGATGGGTATGGCAGATGAATTTCCTCATCAAGTTGTCGGGTCCAATTTTGCCGAAGGTAAAGTTGGAGAATTAGAAGATGAAACATATGTTCGCCTTGGTATTCGGGTTAGACTTGAAGAATTATATGAAGATGGAAAGAGAGTTTTAGTAACTAAAATTCCATCTCGTCCAGTTGGGAAAATGCTGAAATTTGAAGGAGTACCTTTAATGCGAGTTGGTGAAAGCTTGCGCAATATGAGTGATGAGGAAATGTTTTCAATTTTATCAGAGCAAGAGCCTGATTTTTCAGCTAAAATTTGTGAAGGTCTTAGCGTTGATGGATTGGATGAATCTGCCATTCGAAAAATGAAAGAAAGCTATGCTCGTAAGCAAAATAATCCGGCATTCAAGGAGCTTAGCACGATGCAAGTGCTAACCGATTTAAAACTTCTAGCCGATGGGAAACTTAATTACGCTGCTTTAATTCTTTTGGGCAAAAAAGAAGTTATTCTACAAAAACTACCACAATGTAAGATTATTTGGGAATTTAGAAATACTGAAAATCAAACTCATCACGATTCTCGTGTATCAATAGAAGATCCACTGTTTTTGGCAATTGACACAGTTTGGCAACTTGTAAATCAACCGACATTAAATAAAAAACACCCGATACAATCTGGAGCTTACATTTTTGATTTATATGATTTCAATGAGGCAGTAATTCGTGAAGCTGTTCTGAATGCAGTAGCTCATCGTGACTATTCAATAACCAGCGAAGTAGTAATAAAACAATATCCAAAGAAAATAAACCTGAATAACCCCGGGGGATTTCCGAAAGGGGTTAATATTGATAATATACTTACTGTCAGTAGTACGCCACGTTGTCGGTTAATGACAGAAATCCTCGAAAAAACGGGATTAGTTGAAAGAAGTGGACAAGGAGTTGATAAGATTTATTCTATTACTTTGTCTGAAGGTAAAGCTGAACCTGATTATAAAAATTCCGACATGTTTCAGGTATCACTTGTTTTGAAAACTGAAATAATAAATAAAGCATTTCATGTTTTTGTGTCACAATATCAAAACAGTGATAGAGAGCCTAAGTTAGGCGTTGAGCAAATAATTACGCTGTATAAAATTCATAATGGCTTGTTGCAGGGTTTAAATCCCGAGATTGTTGAACAATTGGATAGAATCGGATTAATTGAAAAAATTACTGGGCATACCAATAAATATACATTATCAAAAGAGTATCAGGTATTATTAACTGAGGGTTTGAAAATTGGCAAACGATACCTCATTAATGAAGTTGAACAATTACTAATCTCTTTGCAGGGCAACGAACTCAAAGTTGGTGACATTGAAAATTTACTTTCAGAATATATGACCAGAAATCAGATTAAATATCTGCTTGACAAATTAGTAGAAGATGGATTAATAAAAGTAGAAGGTAAATTTAGAGCAGCGAGATATTCAATTGTGACTAAATATGAAAATCTAAGAGGTGATACATTAGTAAATGAAGTTGTAGCTGAACTTAGAAAAAAACATGAATAAAACAATTCTCTGTATTGAACTATTTTTTCTATGTAATGTGATTGTGGAATAAGAGGTTTGATTAATAGTGGAAAATATAAAATTCTTTGTAATAAAACAAATACACTTGTTTGTACACATTTGGTTATAGATAAAAGTGTTGATTCTGTGAGTCTTACAACTATAGGTGATTGTCAAACAATTCTTCGTATTAGTCAAATGATTCTTCGTATTTAATATGGTTTCGCTTTACACTGAATTCTCTGTATTAATAGATTATTCTCTGTATTTCATATTTCTCTCAAAATTTAATTAAAAATACCGATGAACGTCCCCTCATTTAAAGAAGATCATATCAGTCAGGTACCCGCTTTGCAGATGCTGCAAAAGTTGGGTTATACTTACCTTTCGCCAACGGAAGTAGAGAATCTGCGTGGTGGCAAGACGAGTAATGTGTTGCTCGAAGATATATTGCGGAAGCAGTTGAAGTCTATTAATTCGGATAAACGGATTAGCTCTACCAAGACTACCTATATCAGCGATGCCAATATAGAAAACGGCATCCGGGCGTTGAAGGAACTCCCTATGAACGAAGGCTATATTGCAGCCAGCGAAACACTTTATAACCTGATTACGTTAGGCAAGACCTTTGAACAAAGTTTTGATGGGGATAAGAAAAGCATTACGGTGCAATATATCGACTGGGAAAACCGCGAGAATAATGTGTATCACGTTACCGAAGAATACAGCGTGGTACGTAGCACAAGTCAGGAGCATTACCGTCCGGATATTGTGCTTTTTATCAATGGTATTCCGGTGTGTGTGATAGAATGCAAGCGTCCGGATATGAAAAACCCATTGGAGCAAGCAATCAGTCAGCATTTACGTAATCAGCAGGAAGATGGTATACGTAGTTTGTATGTATATTCCCAATTGACCCTGAGCCTGTCCACGCAAGATGGGGCGTATGCCACCAACAGCACACCCGAAAAGTTCTGGGCAAAATGGACGGAGAAGTTTGAGAATGATGCCGAGGAAAAGCAGTACAGAGCAGAGTTGCATGAACTAAAAAATCAGCCTCTTACAACAGAACAAAAAGATAAACTGTTTGGTGATCGTTTCCGCTATGTGCGTGAGTATTTCGACGATTTAGAAACAGAAACCATACAACCCACTGTACAGGATGAATATTTGTACGGTTTGTGCAGACCAGAACGGCTGTTGGATTTGATTTTTGATTTTATACTGTATGATAATGGTGATAAGAAAATAGCCCGTTATCAGCAGTTTTTTGCCATTAAAAAAGCCATGCAGCGAATGCTTCAGATTGAAGGCGGACGGCGCAAGGGAGGCGTTATTTGGCATACACAGGGAAGCGGAAAATCACTGACTATGGTAATGCTTGCTCAGGCCATTGCTATGGAGAAAAGTATTCGTAATCCGAAAATTGTATTAGTGACTGACCGTACCGATTTGGATAGTCAGATTACAGGCACTTTTCGCAAATGCGGGCGGTTTGTGGAAAATGCCAGTACCGGGCAACGGCTGGTGGAGTTGTTGCAAAGCAAAAGTGATGCGGTTGTAACCACCATTATCAACAAGTTTGTGGCGGCGATAAATAAAATAAAAGAACCGTTGGAAAGTCACGATATTTTTGTGTTGGTGGACGAAGGGCACCGTACACAGCACGGTACGTTCAATATCGAAATGCAAAAGACCTTACCCAATGCCTGTTTTATAGCCATGACCGGAACACCGTTGTTCAAAAAAGACAAAAGTACAGCATTGAAGTTTGGTGGTATTATTGATGCTTACACCGTTGACCAAGCGGTGAAAGATAAAGCAGTTGTGCCGCTTTTGTACGAAGGACGACTTGCCTATCAAGAGGTGAATGAAGGGCCGTTGGATACTTTCTTTGGAATGGTTTCAGCGCCACTGACTGAATATCAGAAAGCAGATTTTAAGAAGAAATTCAGCCGTGCCGACCAGTTGAACAGTGCTGAGCAAAAGATATATGCCATTGCGTGGAATATCAGTCTGCACTATCGGGATAACTGGCAGGGAACACCGTTTAAGGCGCAGTTGGTGTGCGATAAAAAGGTAAATGCTATTCGTTACAAGCAATTCTTGGACGAAATAGGCATTGTAAGCAGTGAAGTATTGATTTCGTCCATCGACGAACGCGAAGGAGAAGACAGCGCTTACGAGAAATCAAGCGAGATTGAGAATCGTTTTTGGAAGAAAATGATGGATGAGCATGGCAATGCCAAGAAGTATGAGAGTAATATTATCAATCGGTTCAAGAAAGGTGAAACGCCTGAAATTATTATTGTGGTTGATAAGTTGCTTACCGGCTTTGACGAACCCAAAAACACCGTGCTATATCTGACCCGGAATTTGCAGGGACATAAGTTGTTGCAAGCCATAGCTCGCGTAAACCGTATCTATCCCGATAAGGATTTTGGATATATTATAGATTATTATGGCGTTATCGAGAATCTGGACGATGCGCTGGAGCTGTATTCTACTTTCGAAGAGTTTGACGATGATGATTTAGTGGGAACGCTAACCAATATCAACGAAGAAATAAAAAAACTGCCTCAGAAGCATTCGGAGCTTTGGGATATTTTCAAAACTGTGGTGAATAAGCGTGATGCCGAAGCTTATCAGGTATTGTTGAAAGATGAAGCTATACGTGCTATTTTCTATGATAAATTGGCTGCCTTTGCCAAATCGTTGAAGCTGGCTTTCTCGTCGATGGAGTTTTACAAGCAGGTAGATGAAAAGCATATTGAGCGATATAAAACGGACTTGACCATGTTTATGAAGTTGCGGTTGGCGGTAGTGGAGCGTTACAGCGACACAGTGGACTATAAGCAATATGAAGGGCAGATTCAAAAACTGATAGATACGCATGTGACTACCGAAAAGGTGGAAGTGATTACAGAACTCGTCAATATTTTCGATAAAGAGAAATTTCAACAGGAAGTAGAAAACACAACGGGTAAGGCTGCCAAAGCCGATAAAATTGCCAGTCGCACGGCGAAGCATATTACAGAGAAGATGGATGAAGATCCGGCTTTCTACAAAAAGTTTTCGCAGATGTTGCGGGAAACCATTTTTGAATACGAAACACACCGAATCAACGAAGTGGTTTATTTGATGCGCGTAATGGAAATCATGAACAATGTGTTGGCACATACCGACAGTGATATTCCGGAAGTGCTGAATGACAAAGATGTTGCGAAAGCTTTCTATGGGTTAAGTGTGGAATCACTGAGCGATAAAATAAAAGATACGGCCATTCTAAAGGAAGTTTCCACGCAAACAGCACTGAAAGTAGATGAACTGGTGCAGGAAGCTGTGTTGGATAATGGTATTCCAATTGTCGACTGGCAGGTGAAATCCAATATCACAGGAAAGCTATTGATTGAAATAGGTGATTATCTGATTGACGAAGTTCGCGATAAACACGGTGTTGAACTGTCGTTTGGAGAGATGGATGAGATTGCCAAGAAGTATATTGATGTAGCTAAAACCCGTTACAAATAATGACTGATTTTATAGAATACGGTTCGAAACGAATTGATTTCAAACTGGAATATTCGGACAGGAGAACATTGGGCATTACTGTAACACCCGGGTTGGATGTACTGGTAAAAGCTCCGGTGGATACTGCTATTGATGTGATTAAAGAACGACTTCGAAAGAAAGCACCCTGGATTATACGGCAATTGAGTTTCTTTTTATCTTTTCAGCCCCGATTGACCGACCGTAAATTTATCGGTGGTGAAACACATTTATATCTTGGCAAGCAATACCGACTGAAAGTTATAAGCTATGAGTCAGGAATTATGAGTGGTGATAGCGTTAAGCTAAAGGGTCAATTTTTGGAGGTATATACACGGGACAACTCAAAGGTGAAAGATTTGGTTGAGGCGTGGTATCTTGCTAAAGCTAAAGAACGATTTCATCAGTTAGCTCAGCCATTGTTCGAAGTATTTATCAAACGCAATGCTATTGAAAATGCAGATTATAATCTATCAATTCGGCAAATGCCTACCCGTTGGGGGAGTTGTACTGCAAAAGGGCGAATCATTCTTAACCCGGAATTGATAAAAGCCCCCAAAGCGTGTATTGAATATGTAATTGTACATGAGCTTTGCCACTTAATCCATCACGACCATACGCAGAAATTCCTTGACCTACAAACCCGCGAAATGCCTGAATGGGAAAAATGGAAGAATAAATTAGAGCGGTTGTTGGCGTAGATTTTATTGGTTAATTGATTCAATTTGTATTAGGCTTCTATCATTCATTTTTCCTTTTTGTTGCATTACCATGCTTTTAGTAAAAAGATGAAGGTTTCCGATTGAGGTCTTTTTAATCAGAATAATCCGTTTAAACAGGAATTAGGTTTGGTTTAGCAGCATAGTTTTTTAGGTATAATGGAAACACCCCGCAACAAAGCAAGTTTAAATTGCTGCGTTGCGGGGTGTTTTTCTTATTTCTGCCCCCGATATTCTTTGGGAGTTTGGTTGAATTTTTTGGCAAACTCGCGGTAAAAATAGGCTTTGTTGTTGAAACCACAATCGTACATAATTTCCTGAACGGTTTTATTGGTGGTTTTTAGTAGTTTCTCGGCATGGTTTAACCTGATGCTGCGAATAAACTCCGTAGGTGTTTGGTCAATCAGTTCTTTAATTTTGCGGTAAAGTTGCATTTTGCTTATAGCCATTTCGGCTGCAATGGAATCCAGTGTGAGATTTTCATCGTCGATATGTTCGATAATAAGTTTGGTGATTTTGATAATTAAATCGTTGTCTTCTTTTTTAATGAGCTTACCTTCAAACTGTTCCATAGAGGCGTAGGCTGACTCGCTAAACTCGAGCACTGCTTTGTTTCGCTGTAACTGACTGTCGATGAGTGCTTCGAGGTGACGTGGATGGAAAGGTTTGCCGAGGTAAGCATCGGCGCCTGTTTCGAGGCCTTCAATTTGACTTTCCACAGACGCTTTGGTAGATAGCATAATAATTGGAATATGGCGTGTCAGTTCCTGCTTTTTCATGATGCGAACAAATTCAACACCATTCATCTCGGGCATTATTACATCGCAAATAATAAGCATAGGCATACGTACTTTCATTACCTCAATGGCTTCTTTGCCGTTACCTGCTTCCACTATTTCGTAACGCGAACAAAGAAAATCGCATAGCAAGCGGCGAATGTCACTATCATCGTCAATTACCAAAATCAATCCTTCTTTTTTGTCATCGGGCACGGAATATTTTGTTGGTAAGATTGCTTTTAACTCTTCGGTGACATATTCCTGTTCATCTTCATTTTCAAAGGATATATTTGGTTCACTGACAATAGTCTCGGTAATATCACTTTGAGGAATTGATACTACAAACGAAGTATATGATTCGCCATCACTGTCAACTTCAATAGAACCGTTCAGCACTTCGGTCAGGTTTTTGCAAAGTGCCAGACCAATGCCATTTCGGGTTTCGAGTCCTTGTGAGGCTTGTTGCTCCAAGCGGTCGAGCACTTCGAAACGGTTAAAAACGCTCTGAACATGCTCTGCTTTTATACCTACGCCATAATTTTTTACATTGATATAAAGTAAGTTACCGTTAGTACTGAGCGTAACATCAACTTGTTTGTGTTGTGGCGTGTATTTCACGGCATTCGATAACAGATTAAAAATAATTTTTTCAACGCAATCACGGTCTGTATTCCAACGAATGGTTTCATCTTCCATGATCATTTTCAGATTAATTTTCTTTTGTTCCAGCATTTCCGAGAAATTATCGGACACATATTTAAGTAATTCGGTTACATCAACCTGCGTAAATTTTGGTTTCAGATAGCCGGTTTCTGCTTTACGGAAGTCGATTAACTGCTGGATAAGATGCTGCATACGCTCCGAATTCAGTTTTATGGTTTGAATGTATCTGCGTGTACCGGGGTCGGAAATGCGGTTTTTGAGCAGTTGAACACTCGGGCCGTAAATCAGCGTCAACGAATTGGAAAACTCGTGCGCAATATTGGTGAAAAAGCGAAGTTTTGCCTGATGAATTTCTTCGGTTTTTTGTTTTTCGAGTTCTTTCATTTTTATCGCGTTTCGAGCCTTGCGTTGATTGGCAGCAATGCGGTTAATGCC
This sequence comes from Paludibacter jiangxiensis, assembly GCA_945870155.1. Lineage (GTDB taxonomy): Bacteria > Bacteroidota > Bacteroidia > Bacteroidales > Paludibacteraceae > Paludibacter > Paludibacter jiangxiensis_A. The sequence goes on from CAMBSB010000079.1 coordinate 15,220, forward strand.
GAAAGCAATAAGCAAAAACAATATAAAATAGCACAAATAAGCAATGTTAGTAGCCCACCATGGTGGCTGCATGATTATGGGAAGTGTATAATATTCGTCTGTCCAAAGCTTATCAGCATTGGAGCAACGGACTTTTAACAAATAATTTCCTTTAGGTAAATTTGAAAAAACAATAGTACCAGAAGTGCCAAGGTGAATCCAATCTTTTTGGTAGCCCTCTAGTCGGTACGAAATTTCGCATTTAGAGCCCGAAAGATAATCCACCGGGACAAAAATAAAGCTAAAGGATTTTATTTTATACGATATTTGCAACGAAGGATTTTTAGCACCAATTTTCAAAAATTCCGAAAGTTCCCGGCGGGTATTGTCTACGTAAAATGCATCGAGCACCAAAGCAGGCATGTAGTTGCTGTTTGCTATTTTTTGCGGGTCGAATGCATTGAAACCACTAATACCACCTACATAAAGCGATTGATTATAAGCACTTTGGTAAAATGCGCCATCCGAAAATTCGTTGTTTTGCAAACCATCTTTCTGGAAATATGACACAATGCGCGTATTGTTTTTTTCCTGCACCAGTTTCGCAAGTCCTTTGTTGGTGGTTAGCCACAAATTATTGTTTTTATCTTCCAAAATGCCATGAATCGTATTATTGGGCATTCCTTCTTTTTCGGTAAAGCGTTCGAAATCAGGTTTTCCTTTTTTTATTCCGTTTAATTTTATTAGCCCCATGCTTGTACCTGCCCACAAAATTCCGTTCTTATCTTTGTGCAACGAAAGAATATCATCGCTGCTTATTAAATCGGGGTTATTGTCCGAAAAACGAAATGTCTCGAATCGTTCGGTGTTGATAGTTAGTCTGTTGATACCGCCTCCGCGTGTTCCCACCCACAAATGATTATCGTCAGCCTTTTCAATAGAGTACACAATATTATTGCTCAGCGAAGTTTGTTCATTGTTTCGGTACATATAATGTTTGAAATTTTTCACCGAAAAAGGTTGCGTAGTTCGGTCAATTTCGAGTTTGTAAAGGCCGTTACCGCTTGTTCCTACCCACATGGTATTGCTGGTAGTAAACAAAATAGCATAAACCGATGTCAGGTTAATACCCTGAGGAACATTCAGCGTATTAATTTTATTTGTTCGGGTGTCAAAATAGTTGATGCCATTTCCATCCGTACCTATCCATCCTTCGCCCGACGCACCCTGCACAATGGTAAAAATTGAATTGCTCAACAAACCATTACTTGTATTGTAATGCATATTAATGCTCGGGTATGGACTGTTTTTGGCCCACGACAGGCTATAAATGCCGCTGCCTTTTGTGCCTATCCAGAGTTTTCCGTTGGCAGGCTCGAAAAAAGTACGTACAGCGCTGCGTCCAAATCCGGCAATATTAGCAGCCGTGTAAGCGCTGAAAATTTGACGTGGTGGTGATAGCTGCAATACACCTTGCGCATCGGTGCCCACCCAAATAATATCCTGTATGCCTGCAAACACAGACAGAACAGGTAGATTGACAAGCATAACCTCCGTATGCGAAGTGGCGGGCGTGTAACGAAATAAGCCATTTTCAGTACCGATGAGCAACTGATTTTTACGGAAAACGAGTGACCGCAACTTGCCTTTTGGTGTGTTTTTAAGTGGTTGCGGCACAAACAAACCTTCGGAAATACGGTATATGTATAGCATTTCGTCGGAAGTTTGCATCCAAAGTTCGTTTTTATCTTTGCAAAATACCGATTCTATATTTTTCAGGTGGCTGAAAATCACTGTTTTTTCCACTATGGGTAAATCTGATTTTCCTTTTTTAAATACAATTTTAACCAATTCTTTATTGGTGGTAAGCATCCATAAATTATCGTCGAGGTCAAAAAACAGTTTTTTTACGCTTAGTTTATCAGCTACTTTTAAAGGGAAAAACTGTTGAGCTTCGGTGTCGAAATAATAGAGACCCCGCTCATAAATGCAGGCGAAAATGCGGTTCGAACTATTCTTGGCAACGAAAAAAGAATTTTCGCCATACACGGTGCGGTTATTTGTTTCGGTAAAATAGCGGGTAAATTTATTGTTTCCTTTGTCGTAACGATTTATGCCGCGGTCGGTCGTAATCCAGAGTGTTTGATTGTTTTCCTCCAGCATATCGCGGATAATATTATTGCTGATGCTGTTCGAATTTCCGGGTTCGGGTTTAAACGTTTTAAAGTCGCGACCATTATACACATTCAGTCCATCCCAAGTGCCAAGCCATGTAAGACCGCTTGTATCCTGAAAAATAAAATTGATAGAACTGTTCGAAAGACCATCGCTGTTAGTGAGGTTCACAAGGTCAAACTCTTTTGCTGCCAATGGTAGTGAGCAGAGCAGTACGAGTATAAAAAGCATTTTTCTCATGGCGTAAAAATAAGATTACAGCGCAAATATACAATAAAATCAGGACTTTGATAATGCCCAAAATACGAATTATTCGCTCCGATAGGCTATTTGGGGCTGTTTATAAATTTAGTGTACTCATTTGTAAGAATACGATACTTTTTGCAAACGGGCGGGCAGTACTTTTGCTTCGAAAATTATATAATCAACAAAATATTATGGATATCGCAAAACGATTTGAAAACAATCCCCTGCTTCGTCCCTCCGATTTGAAACCCTGCATCGAAGGAATGGAAATTACCTGCCTGCTCAATCCCGGCGTTTTCAGGATGAACGGAAAAATATGGTTGCTCTTGCGTGTGGCCGAACGCCCTACTCAGTTGGATGACAAAATTAGTTTTCCGGTGAATAACAACGGAAAAATTGAGGTGCTGTGTTTTGATAAAAACGACCCGCAACTCGATGCTTCCGACCCGCGCGTTATAAAATTCAAAGGGCAGGATTATCTGACTACCATGTCGTATTTACGCCTAGTTTGCAGCGACGATGGCATCCATTTTTACGAAGACCCTGCCTATCCGCCCATTTATGGCGAAGGTGCATTGGAGGCTTTTGGTATCGAGGATTGTCGTGTGGCCACTATGGAAGATGGTTTTTTCCTTACGTTTACCGAAGTTTCTGCTGTGGCTGTGGGCGTGGGACTTATTTCGACCACCAACTTTCAGAAATTCGACCGCAAAGGCATGATTTTTCCCCCGCATAATAAAGATTGTGCATTGTTCGAAGAAAAAATAAACGGAAAGTATTACGCATTGCATCGTCCGAGCAGTCCGGAATTGGGTGGAAATTACATCTGGCTGGCCGAATCGCCCGACCGTTTGCACTGGGGAAATCACAAATGCATAGCCACTACCCGTTTGGGAAGTTGGGATTCGGCGCGTGTAGGTGCTGGAGCTGCTCCAATTAAAACCGACGAAGGCTGGCTCGAAATTTATCACGGCGCTAACAAAGATCATCGGTATTGCCTTGGTGCTTTGCTGCTCGACCTGAATGACCCTTCGAAAGTGCTTGCTCGCAGCGTGGAGCCAATTATGGAACCATTAGCACAATATGAACAAACCGGATTCTTCGGAAATGTTGTGTTTACTAACGGACATTATGTGGATGGCGATACCGTTCATGTTTATTATGGTGCCAGCGACGAAGTTATTTGCGGTGCTACTTTTTCCATAAGCGAAATATTAAAATCATTAAAATAATAAGTCATGTTTAAAAAACTAAATGGAGAATACCTATTCTTCAAACAGCAGACTTTGAATATCCGTACACTCTTGTTAACCAATATGTTGTACGCGCTTATTTTGCCCATTATCGAGATATTTGTAGGGGCTTACATAATGCGCAACACGGGAAGTTCATCGTATGTGGCTATCTACCAGCTATGTATGTATGTGGGTGTGGTTACAACTTCGGTGCTCAATGGCATTTTACTGCAACATTTCAAAGTAGGATTGCTTTACGGATTTGGAATTATACTATCGGCAGTTTCGCTTATGGTTATGATGTTTGTGGAATCACTGGGCATTTTCGAACTTGGATTGGCCGGATTTGCGCTCGGAGCTTCGACCGGCTTTTTCTGGACAAACCGCTACCTGCTTACACTCAATTCGACCAACGATGTGAACCGCAATTACTTTTTTGGAATCGAATCGTTTTTCTTTTCAACTTGGAGCATATTGGTGCCGCTTGCTGTGGGTGCATTACTCGGTAGCATTGACGGAAAAGAGCTTTTCGGACAAACAGTGGATGTAAATTCAGGTTATCAGATTATTACGGTTATTGTTTTTGCAATTGCTGTAGGTGCTTGTTTGGTATTGTCGCGCGGAAAGTTCGAAAATCCGGTACAAAAGAAATTTTTCTATACAAAATTTCATTCACTTTGGAATAAAATGCTTGCATTGGCAGGCTTAAAAGGCATGGTGCAGGGTTTTTTGGTAACAGCGCCGGCTATATTGGTTATGCGCCTTGTGGGCGACGAAAGTTCGCTGGGACTTATTCAGGGAATTGGCGGAGCTGCCACAGCTGTGCTGGTTTACGTGCTTGGCCGCATTGCCAAACCCAAACACCGTATGCACATTTTCGGATTCGGACTTATTGTATTCTTTGTAGGAACGCTGACAAATGGTGTGCTGTTTTCGGCTGTGGGAGTTATCATTTTTGTGTTGTGTAAAGTGGTTTTTCAACCCATTCACGATTTGGCTTACTATCCGGTGATGATGAAAACAATCGATGTAGTTTCGGCTATCGAAGAACGTAATGAATATGCTTACATTCTCAGTCACGAAATCGGACTTTTCGTTGGCAGGGCTTTCGGAATGATTGTTTTTATATCGCTGGCGTATTTTATTTCCGAAAATTTTGCTTTAAAATATGCATTGATAATTGTGGGCGGTTTGCAATTATTATCTTTGCCGTTGGCTAAACATATTGTAAAACTAACGAACAAAAGCGAAGAAAATCAGACAAAACGTGTGGCTTAAATTGACAAAATACTCTATTGAAAAAAATATGAAGACCTTAAAAATAAATATTCTACTTCTTTTTGCCATTTTTCAAGCTTTGAGCATGAGCGCTCAGGAAGCTGTGTTAAAAGGTAAAGTTACAGATGCTAAAACAAACGAAGCGCTGATAGGCGTAAACGTAATTGTGGAAGGCGGAAAAATTGGAACAATAACTGATGTGAATGGTGAATTTACGCTTACGGTAGGCAATGATGCTAAAAATGTGATTTTCACTTATATTGGTTATACCAAACAAGTGCTAAAAATTTCGGCAGGTAAATTTCAGACTATCAAGCTTCAGGAAGAAAATACGTCGCTTAACGAGGTGGTAGTTGTAGGTTACGGAACACAGAAAAAAGCAACAATTACGGGCTCGGTGGATAATATCAACTCCGAAAAACTAAACATGAGTTTTAGTTCGAACATGCAAAACCAACTTACCGGAAAACTGGCTGGTGTACGCGTAATTCAAAAAACAGGCGAACCCGGAAAATTTAATTCGGATATCAATATCAGGGGATTGGGAGCACCACTTATTATTATCGACGGTGTGGCTTCGACTATGGATATGTTCAACCGCCTGGCACCTTCCGAAATTGATAACATTTCGGTACTAAAAGATGCATCGGCCGCTGTTTACGGTATGAAAGCCGGTAATGGTGTACTGCTTATCACCACCCGCAAAGGAGGTTCCAAAGATGGAAAGCCGCAAATTGATTATCAGGGAAATATCGGTTTTTCGACCATGGTGAACCTGAACGCACCCATGAATGCTTACGATTTTGCAATTATGCAAAACGAAATTCGCCAGAACAAACTCGACCCGCAAACTCCTTTGTACGATGCCACTAAATTGGAATTGATTAAAAACACACCCGGATTGGATGTGTACAATGCTGTTATGCGCCCTTCGAATCCCATCGAAAACCACACCGTAAGCGTATCGGGCAATGTGGGTGAAAAATTTCCGGTAAAATACTTTCTTTTTGGCAATTACATGAAAGAATACGGACTGTTGCGTTCGGGCGATTTGTCGTACGACCGCTATAATATCCGCTCCAATGTGTCGGCTGAACTAGGCAATGGCCTAAGCGTGGATGTAAATCTGGCTTATGTAACCGACTACAAAGAAGAGCCTTACAACGATGTGAATCAGCTTTGGAAAAGTATTTGGGGTGTAAAACCGGTGGATGATGATGGTAATGTACTTACCAGCTTGTATGCAAATAACGATGGTGAACATTATCTCAAAATTGGTCAGACAGGTTACAACCCGTTGCCTTTTTCGCAATCAAAAGATGTGGGTTATATGCAAAATTCAACCGACAACTTTCGCGGACAGTTGGCTTTAAACTGGAATATTCCTTTCATTAAAGGGTTAAAAGCCAAATACCTGTACACATACGAAAAAAACGATTACAATTACAAGGATTTCCGTAAAGCCATTACTTTTTACTCGCAGGGCACGTTGGTTCCAACTCAATACAATTCTCCAACAAACGTAAAACGCGAATTTAAAGGGTATCAGAAAAACAACATGCAGGCTTCGTTATACTACGAAAAAACCTTTGCTAAAAGTCATAATCTGAAATTATTGGCACTTTACGAGCAAAGCAGCACCACTAATCCGGGTAATATCAGCGTTATTCGCAACCTGAATATGGATGTGCTGGACGAAATTTCAGCCGGCTCGGTCGAAGAGCAACAAATTGGCTCATCGTATCCTTCGATACTTACGAATCAGGGCATTATTGGTAAATTAAATTACGATTACAATGGCAAATACCTGTTGGAATCAAGTTTCCGCTACGATGGTTCATCGCAGTTTGCCAAAGGAAAACGCTGGGGCTTTTTTCCCAATGTTTCGGCAGGTTGGCGTTTGTCCGAAGAGAATTTTATAAAAGAATCTTCTTTCTTTCAATTTGTAGAGAATATTAAACTGAGAGCTTCGTACGGTATTTTAGGTGACGATTCCGGTGCCTCGTACGAGTGGGCTACGGGTTACAATTATCCGGTTGGAAAATACATCTTTAATGGCTCCATTATTAACGGATTAGCAAGCAAAGGAACTGCCAATACAAATTTAACGTGGTACACTTCCAAAACAGCCAACATTGGTATCGACTGGTCTTTCTGGAACGGACTTTTCGGAGGTTCAACCGATGTGTATAGCCGTCATCGCGAAGGATTATTGGCCAACCGAGCATCTTCCATTCCTTCAACTGTTGGTGCAACCATGCCAAAGGAAAACCTGAACAGCGATATGACTATCGGTTGGGATTTATTGCTTTCGCATACCAATAAAGTGGGCAAGTTCAATTATTCGGTTACGGCCAACCTCAACATTGCACGTACTAAAAACCTGCATGTAGAAGGTGCCCGCAAACTCAATTCGTACGATAACTGGAAAACAAATCAGAACGATAGATGGAATGACATGATGTGGGGTCACGAATTGATTGGTCAGATAACTTCTGCCGAACAGGCGCAGGATATTTTGCTCCATAAAAACACCAGCCAGAATGCGCTTTCGGGTCCCGGCGATTACTATCATGCCGACCTGAATGGTGATGGTTGGGTAACCGAATGGGACGATTTGAGTCCAACATTTTTAAATAATATTCCTAAAATTACGGGCGGTTTGACATTTTCGGCAGATTATAAAGGCTTTGATGTAAGTATGGCATTTAATGGTGCAGCGGCTTACACAGTACTTTACGAAGAATATCTGCGCACGCCGCAGGTCTTTAACGGTACAGTAGGTGCGCTTGAACTTTGGACCGACCGCTGGCATCAGGACGAAACCGGCAACTGGATTGCTGGTAAATACCCGCGTTACAGAGCCGAATGGAGCTATTTACCAAACGTTTGGGACGATAAACGTCGCGAGCGAAACGCTTCATATATTCGCTTGAAAAATTTGGAATTAGGATATAAACTCCCCAAAAACATTTTGAAAGCTGTAAAAATGCAGGAAGCCAGGGTTTATGTAAATGGCTATAATTTACTTACATTCTCGGCCATCAAAGAGATGGACCCTGAATATAGAGGGGCTGAAAATGGGGCTGCCGCGCAATATATGTACCCCATGAACCGAAATTACAGCTTTGGTATTAATG
>CAMBSB010000080.1 GCA_945870155.1 Paludibacter jiangxiensis
ACACTCGACCGCTTGAATGCGGTTAAAAACGGCGAAAAAGATCCTGCATTAGAAGCTTTGCTTTTTCAATACGGACGATATTTGCTTATTAGTTCGTCGCGTGCAGGTGGTTTGCCCGCTAACCTGCAAGGTATTTGGAATAACGAGTACAAACCGGCTTGGTACTCACAATACACAACCAATATCAATGTGGAAATGAATTACTGGCCAGCCGAGCCAACCGACTTATCGGAATGTACCGCACCGTATTTTGATTGGGTGGAAAACCTGGCGCGTGTAAACAAAAAAACAACCGATCCGAAATTGCAAACCAAACGTGGCTGGATAGCTTACAGTACCAACAACATTATGGGTGGCCCTTCTACCTGGGGAATTCACCGTCCCGGCAGTGCCTGGATGAGTCAGCATTTTTGGGAACATTACGCTTTTACGGGCGACAAAGAGTTTTTGAAAAATCGTGCTTATCCAATGCTCAAAGATGTAAGTAGCTACTGGGAAGATCACTTAGTAGAAAGCAAGGATGGAAAACTGATAACTCCCGATGGTTGGTCGCCTGAGCATGGTCCGGGACTGGTGGAAGGTGACAGAACACCTTATCCGGGTGTGACTTACGACCAGCAAATTGTGTACGATTTGTTTAGCAATGTGGTGGATGCCGCTGCTGAATTAAACACAGATATAGACTATAAAAATAAAATTGACAGCATGCGAAACCGTTTGCTTGGCCCACAAATCGGCAAATGGGGACAGTTGCAGGAATGGATGGAAGATTGGGATAGCCCCAACGACAAACACCGACACAATTCGCACATGTTTGCCTTGCATCCCGGTCGTCAGATTAGTCCCATCACCACACCCGAATGGGCACAGGCAGCCCTCGTGTCGCTCAATTCCCGTGGCGATGTGAGCACCGGTTGGAGTACAGCTTGGAAAATTAACCTTTTTGCCCGACTGGGACTCGGAAATCGTTCGTACAACATGATCAATATGCTTTTCAAAAAATGCATACTCGAAAACATGTTCGACACCCATCCTCCGTTCCAAATTGACGGAAATTTTGGATATACAGCGGGTGTGGCCGAAATGTTGCTCCAAAGTCATTTGAAAACTGAAAATGGCTATTTGTTGCAACTGCTCCCTGCATTGCCTGATGCTTGGGCTGCCGGCGAAGTAAAAGGTTTACGTGCTCGTGGTGGTTTTGTAGTGGATTTGAAATGGGAAAATGGTAAATTAAGTAGCTGTAAAATAACATCATTGCTGGGCAATAATCTGAATATCAATTATCTTGGAAAAACTACCGAACAAAAAACTATTCAGGGGAAAAGTTATGTTTTTAATTAAAAGTAGAAGACCGTGTCATTATTTTGTATTTCAATAATTTAGATCATAATAATGTAATTGCTGAAACGGCTGAAATTAAATTTTGAAGTTTCACTTCTTATCCACCAACGTTGCCACAAAAGTATCGCCTGTAACATTTACAACAGTTCTTAGCATGTCGAGTGGGCGGTCAATTCCCAAAATGAGTGCAAGTCCTTCGACAGGTATGCCTACCGACGACATAACCATAACCGTCATTACCACGCTTGCTCCGGGAACACCGGCAGTGCCAATTGATGCCAATACAGTGAGAAAAAGCACAGTCATATATTGAGCTATTGTAAGTTCAATACCAAAAATTTGTGCAATAAATAGCACCACAATAGCCTGATAGCAGCTCGTTCCATCCATATTTACGGTTGCACCAAGTGGAAGCACAAACGAAGCAGTTTCTTCTGATATACCTAATTTTTGTTGCACTTGCTCCATGGTAAATGGCAATGTGGCCGAACTCGAACTGGTTGAAAAAGCCAATAGCTGAATGGGGAAAATGGCTTTCAGATAATTCCCTATATTGTTTTTGGTAAAAATTTTTAAAAGTACCGGATAGAAAACAAATGCCAAAAACAACAAACACACAACCACAGTTGTCGCATACATTCCCAGTGCCGAAAACATGGCTGAATCGCCCGAAAAATCGACAACCAAAGCTGCTAACAGGGCAAAAACGCCTACAGGTGCAAATTGCATGATAAAGTCGATAATTTTTAGTACAATTGCTTCGGTCGCATTAATAACCAAAACAAAAGCACTCGTTTTTTCGGCACCAAGCACTACTATGGCTACACCAACAAGTAATGCAACGAAAATTATTTGTAACATATTACTGTTGTCGCCGGCAGCCGAAAAAAGATTGTCGGGAACCATTTCAACAATATAATCCATTGGCTGACGCTCTTGAACCGGTACATTGAGCGTGCTTTCGCTACTTAATTTCTGTTTATAAAATTCCGATTCGCTTTTGCTGAAAACATTTCCTGGTTTTACCAAACTAACAGCTCCCATGCCTAACATAACTGCAAAAAAGGTTGTAGCCAGATAAAGCGAAATTGTTTTTAAGCCAAGTGTTGAGAGCCTTTTTAAATCCGTCATCGCACTTATTCCTTTTACCAACGACACAAAAACCAATGGTATAGCAATTAATTTAAGTAAACGAATAAATATTGTTCCCCATGGTTTTATCCAATTAGTAACTATTGAGGCATTTTCAGTGCTAAGGAATATGAATCCAACCAATACGCCTGCAATCATTCCGATAAGAATTTTCACAAATAAGGGTAATTTGTTTTTTTTCATTTTTTCAAAATAAAAACTGTTTAAAAAAATACTATCTACGCAAAGTTAATCTTTTTGTTGGGGAAAATAAAAAAATGCTCAAATTTGATTGATTTTCATTCTTCACTAGAGTAAAATCACTTGCATAAATGAATTATTTCCTACCCAAATTCACTCAGGAATACTAAGTCAAAGTGCATTGTTTATTTGTGCATATGTGGACTTTTAAAAAAATGCAATTTCGAAAAACTCATTTCCAATGAACAGCATGTCTGCTTATTTTCTACATTTTTGGAAAAACGAAACTACCAGTCAAACTTAAATTCAGAGTTGCAACATAAATGATGATTTTTATTTTCAGCATATGAACAAGATTTCGCTGTTTGCACAATTTATGTTGACTTTTAATGTTTTATTCAAATACATGTTATTCAGCACTTTATATCTTTAGTTTTATTTTTCTTGAATTATTTCAGCAATCAATTTTGAATTAATTAGATTTTAATCATAAATTAATAGCCACATTGTAATTTTGAATTCGAAAACTACAAAATGTAAAATAATATCAATGAAAAAAATCACTACACTTACAATTTTACTTTTAACTATTGGTATTTTAAATAATGTGTATGCAGGAAAAATTGTGTATCCCTGGCGTGCTACAACAGCCATTGTAAAAAGTGGCGAAACTTTTGAAATATGGATGAAAGCCGATGCCGGTCAAAATCTGAATTCGGTTGAGCTCAGAAGCCCCTTTATTACTGTCGCAGGCACTGTGGTGGATACCAAAACCGACACTTGGGTGTACGATAAATGGTCGGAAAATACTTGTAACCGAAAATTTACAATTAGTGTACCAGCTAACACACCGGCCGACCGATATGATTTAATATTGAAAACTACAACCAGCGATGAAATTTCGCTTGCAGCTGTAAAAGTTATCAAGGAGTATAAAACGAGCTTTTATGTTTTTCATATTTCGGATGCACACCGTTGGCAAGGTTCGTACGATGCTTTGGCTATTTCGAAAAATGTAGCTGCAACTATCGACATTGCCAATATTATCAACCCCGAAATGGTATTTGAAACGGGCGACAATCACTATCAAAACACCAATAGCGTGGCAAGTTCGCAACAGCGAATCACTGACTTTTATAATGGTTTTATGAGCGGAACGGAGTATGTAAATGGATTAAATAATTTTTCGGCTCCTGTATTCAGTATTCCGGGCAATCACGATACTCCTCAAAAAAATTACGAGTTGGAGCCGGGTTTCCCTAATCCGGGTTATACCAAAGTACCATCAGTAGCGTGGAACGATTTTTATGGTTTGCAAGCACATAATTTCACTTATGGAAATGCACGTTTCATTGGTTTAAATAATGCGTGGTTTTCCGACGAATCCACCGGCATTCCAAATTTTACGCATCAAACCGACGAAGCCAAAGCATGGCTTAATCAGGTAGGGAAAGGCACTTTCCGCATTGGGTATTGCCACGTAATGACACCCACACCTCTCAAAGCATTTTACGATCCGTTGTTTAAAGCTGGTGCGCCACTTAGTCTTATTTTGGCTGGTCATTGCCATTGGGCCGGAAACACACATTCAATCAAAGATTATCCTAACGTAAAAATTACACATTCAACCTATCCGCTTCGTGAGGTAAGCCGTAAAGCACCATTCAATCTGTACAAAGTGGATTTGGTAGCCAATAAATACATGGCTATTGGCGATAGCATTGGTGCTCAGGAAGGCGTGTTGACTGCCAGCGACTTTAGTACAGTAAAACTAAAACTCACGTATTCAAAGGCCAACGATGGATCTAATACCGATAACACTGCAACGATTGTCAATAAATTTAACTTCCCCATTAACAGTGCGCGTGTGCGATTTGTGGTACCTAAAGGGAATCCGTATTATTTAAAAAATGCCACTATAACCCAAGAGTTTGATGGAACAAATTTTCATATTATTGATGCAACATACGATTTAGAAGCAAATAGTACGTATGTAGTATCGCTTTTTAAAGGCATACAAGTGGATGAATGTCCTAACGACCCGAATAAAATGGATCCGGGGATTTGTGGTTGCGGTGTACCCGAAGGAAGTTGCCCGATTGCAGCAACCGCCATAACAGTAAATGCAACTACTGCTCGACTTGTACTTAACACCACTCGCCAACTTAAAGCAACTATTTCGCCAACAAATACAACCAATAAAATTGTAAATTGGGTAAGTTCAAATCCTGCAGTTGCTACTATAAATTCGGATGGGGTGGTAAATGCTTTAAGTGTTGGTAATACAACGATTACAGCCTCAACATACGATGCCTCAAAAGTGGCTACAGCAAACATTACTGTATTGCCAACAACCAATACCTATCAAGCCGAAGATGCTGAATATGTTGGCCCGGTGGAGGTTGCCAATCAACCAGGCTACAATGGAGCCGGATTTTTGGATTATACAAATGCATCGAACGATTATATAAAATGGAATGTATATGTGCCTGCTGATGGCACTTATGCCTTAACATTTCGTTATGCTTTAACAGCAAATCGTCCGATGAAATTATCAATCAATGATATAATGCGAGTTGCCTCTGTTTCATTCCCCGTTACCGGAGCGTGGTCAAATTGGGGCTCCTATACCGTAAACCAAGCTTTGGTGGAAGGAGCCAACAGCATTATGCTTACGGCCATTGGCTCAAGTGGTGGAAATTTCGATGAAATGACCATCAGTGGCAATGGAATTAGTGCTTTAAAAAGTGTAGAATCGGATACCGATGGAAAATCGGTAATAATATATCCAAATCCATTGCGAACGAATAAGCTTTATATTAATATGTTAGGCTACGAAAACGAGAATAATGTTCAGGTTAGAATATTAAATCTTCTTGGACAAACCGTTTTTCATAAAAGTTTAAAAAATCCATCGCAATTAGAGATAAATACCTTAGATTTGCTTGCAAAATCAATCTATAATGTCTCGGTTGAATCGGGAAATACAAAAATATCAAATAAGTTAATCTTGAATTAGACCCAAGCCCTCCCGATAACTATCTCGGAAGGATGTGAATTAGTTCCGGATGGTTTTATCTTTAAGCACCTTTAGGGGTTTGGGGCATTAATAAAAAATTTAAAATAATGAATAAGTTTCAAATACTAATACTTCTATTTCTATCTCCTTTTGTTGCATTTTCGCAACAACTAGGTGCTACTTTTTGTTGGCAGGACAAAGAAATGGAAGGTGGGCATTTTTACCGTTTTAATCAATCCATTGTAAAAGAAACCATTTCCGAAAAAGAATGGTGGGAAAACCATGTGGAAGAAGTGGATTATGCGGGATTGGATTATATTGCTTTACTAAGTAGAGGTACTACACCAGGTCGAAAGGATAGGGGTATGGGAGATCCAAATCATATACCATTGCTGATTGATGCCATGAATACACGAGGTGTAAACTCTTTTAAATTAGCTATTTTCGATGATTGTCCGAACTCGTGGACATCGGGTTTAAATTATGATTTAACTGGCTCTACTGCTCAAACCTACAAATTCGATGTCGGTGATCCAAATAATTATAAATATATATGGGATTATAATCTGAAAATTGCTATCGAGAAAATTCCGCACGAACGTCGATATATGATTGATGGTCGAATGGTAATAATTTTTTGGTCGATAAAAGATACGTGGATGACTAATATGGGTAATGGAAATATTGAAAAAATACTGCAACATATTCGTACTAAATGTTTTGAAACCTACGGATTTTATCCTTATTTTGTAACCATGCGCAGTTGGTTCGATCGCGATGCTTCGCTTATGAACTCAACACTGATTGATGCGGTTCATGATTGGTTTTCGTCGGCTAACAATTATTCGTATACCAATTATAGTTGGACGCACCGCGTAACGCGTCAGGTAATTAAAACTGGCTGTTGTGTGCCTGGCTTTAGCGCGCCCGACGATCCGGACGGAAGAACATTTCTCGACCCAAGCATGGGAACTTCTGACAAAGGATTACGGCTAAAAACAGGACTCAACAATACAGTTAAAGCCGGTGCAGCGCTTACTTTAGTCGAAGGTTTTACGGATGCTGCCGAGCATGCTGCCCTATGGAGAAGTACCGACGATGGAAAATATAGTTTCTACGAATATCCAAATCAACGTTTAAATATTCTTCGTAGTTATTCACGCAACCCTTATCCTACATCGTTCAAAATGGAAGCCGAAGCATGTGATGATTATTTAGACCTCACAACGGGCAATAGCGTAGGTGCTTTTCTTCAATTAGGCGACTTGGATGTGGCTAAATGCACCGATTTGCGTAGCGGTTGGCATGTTACAGGCACACAAGCTGGCGAATGGCTTCAATGGAGAGATATACCTTTGTTGACGAATACAAAATTTCAACTGCGCTATAAATCTACAGCTGTTTCATCCATTAGTATTGAAGTTGGTGGAAGCGTTATTGCAACTAGCTCATTGCCTTCTACAGCAGGCTTATGGTCGACTATAGATGTCGGAAATTATAACTGGGCTGCCAACATTATACGAACAGTTCGATTAATTATTATTTCAGGTACTCCCGAAATAAACTATTTAAGTCGTACGGCTGTAAATGCTAATCCTGTTGCTTCTGTAAGCATTATGCCTACTACATACACCCTTGCAAAAGAAGAAACACACGAGTTTTCAGCTTTAATTGCACCGGCGAATGCTGAAAATAAGATGCTGAATTGGGTTTCGGAGAATCCAAAAGTGGCTATAGTAAATGGCGAAGGAAAAGTAACGGCCATTAACCCGGGAAATACGAAAATATGGGCGATAACCCAAGATGGAGAGAAAACAGCTTCGGCTTCTATTACAGTTACAGGCACTGTTTATTTGGACGAATGTGATGTTTTAACCGGTTGGTCTTCTTCACAAGCATTGTTGTTGAATAAAGTTAATAATCAGCAGAGTACTGCTTGTATCGAATTTACCGGTAGTACAACCGAAGAGTTTAAAAAAATATTTTCACCAGCTTTCGATTCGGGAACTACTCAAGCTAATGGTGCCTTGCGTTTTTGGTATTACGTGTCGGATGTTACGAAATGTGGTCCTATAAGGGTTGAAATTGGGAGCGGTGGAGTTCCTGATGTTCATGAGTACAGCTGGCAATTAACCGGAATGATTAATGGTTGGAATAAAGTAGATTTAAAAATAAGTAACGCTACAAAAGTTGGTACACCAAATCTAAATGCCATAAATTGGTTCCGAATTTACGATTCAAAATCGGGCAGCATTACTACTCGCATCGATGGTATTGAAGTTTACAACACATCATTAAGTGCTCTTAATGAGTTGAAAGATAATGAACCGGAAGCTTCAGTTTATCCGAATCCCGTACAAAATCAACTCAATATAAGCTTTGAGAATTCTAACATTAGCCCTGTAAACCTGACATTGTTTGATGCTAGCGGAAGAGTGGTTTTGCAGAAAACTAAAATTGAAATAAATGCTTCTGACACCAGATTGGATGTAAGTCATTTGAAAAATGGCTTGTATTTGCTCAAAATAACTTTCGACGAAAAAACAATAACTAAAAAGGTAATTATTAGAAGATAAGCTGTTTTTAATTGAGCACTTTACTGACAAATATTTAAAAAAAACTACCCCAGGCAAGTTTAAAATTGCATGAAGTAGTTTTTTTTTGAATAATATTAAAAATAATTGATGCAACTATATGATAATTATCAATAATATACTGTTTGTTTAATAGATTAATATCTTTTCAGGTTGAAATCCGTTTGCAGCCAAAATATAAATCCCGTTAGGCAAACCCGAAAGTTCAGTTTGTGTATTTGTGGTAATTTGTTTTAAATGCACCCCTTGCATGTTTAGTAAATTTATGGAGTCCAACGATACTGAATTTACAACTAAATGCTTGTTCGCCGAATTATATTGATAATCTAATCGTTCTTTTTCAGACACTATATTGTCGACAGTTGTAATCTCGTTCATCCGCGATTGCAAATTATTGACATACGAATTTACGTACTCTTCTGGAATCGAAGGCGTTGAAACCTGATTCAAATAAATATTTCCGGTGCTTGTAAGATTCCCACTTGTATCAACAAAGCTTCCATTGCCACCATCGGGCTGAAAATACGCATAGCGTTCAACATAAGGCGTAGCTTCTAACCATGGCAATGCTAATAGTAAAAAAGCATCCTGTGTTGCCCGCAAACGATTTTTATTAGCATTAAACTCTGTAATCCAAATTGGCATTTTGTAATAATTATAGCAGGCAATAACTTTATTTTTAAATCGGGTAAAAATGCTGTTGGCATCCGATGCCGAATTTAGACCTCCCCAGTCGTACCAATGCATACCAATTACATCCATGCGTGTTCCGGCAGGTACCATTAGGTTGTTTACCGACTTTAGCCATTGTAATTCTTCGCTTTCGCGACACGAAGGCGACACAATTCGTAGTCCGGTTTTCATTAAATGTTTGTGATTAATAGCCGCAGTATCATGTACACAAAGTTGCCCGTATTGACCCGACTGATCGTTACAATTATCCGCTTCGTTAAAACTCATAATATGCGTTATCTTCTTTTTATTGATCAAGGTCGTTCGTTCCGTCGGCAAGTCTAAACTCGATTTTCCCCAAGCCATTGGCGCATACTCGCGGTCCATCGACGAGTTATTGCTTAATCCCCAATTGTAATACCATGCACCACGTGGATTAGCAACGTCGCCGCCTGTGCCTTTTTTATTTATCCATGCCCAAGGCAAAACCCGAATAAAAGACACTTTGCCCGAAAGCGCTGATGGCAATGCATTTACTACCAAATCCGATTCCGAAGCAACATACACTTTACTCATTCCTGTACCGTCGTCGTTTACCGAAAAAGTAGCCATATAGCCTTTTTTGAGTTTAAAAGAAATAATTCTATTGTTCAAATTCGATGGTATTCCTGTGCCCGATTTTATGGTTTGAACCGCAATATCGGCATACGTTCCATTCAAATTTGACGCATCGAAAACCCGCAGCGGAGCAAGTGACGAGCTGTAAGCCGCTATGGCACAGCCATAATAGTACTGCGAAATACGAGCATTAGTCATATCAACCAATGCGTTTCCGTTAATTTTAATGCGAGGAATATGTGAAGTTAGGGCAGTTGCCGCATTCAGGTTTGCGGCAAAAATCCAAGCATCGTTGGAAGTAATATTCAGGTTAGTAGCAGCATCAAACGGATTCACATTTATCAAATACAATTTTGAATCGCCGGTTAGTGTAGTAGTTGCATTTTTCAAAAAATCGGTAGTAACCACTGCGCTATCAACAGTTAAGGTATTAAGTGCATTTCCCATATCAATTCCTTTACTCGATGCCATTTTGAGGGTTGATTTACGAACAGTTATGCTGCCTGTCCCGAGCAAAATGTCGCTCGTAATTCCTGCGGTGCCACCAACTACAGCACTTACATTGATAATACTCAAGTTGGCATTTATTGCTACGCCAGGGTCAATTGTACCAGCAGCAGGAGCCGAATTTGTGGCTGAATTTTTCCAGTTGGCTTCATTAAAAAATGCCCCATCATTAGCTGAACCAGTCCAGACGAAATTTTGAGCTAATATTGGAAGTAAAATAATAAGTTGAATTGAAATGAGCAACAGTTTTTTTATGTAATTCATGCGATTGTGATTTTTTATCAGAATTTGATTTATTTGTATGCTACAAAAGTAAAACAATCGCACTTCATTAAAGTTAATAGCAGGTTCAATAAGGTTGGGAATGGGTTCAAATACAATACTTAGAAGGTTTTTATTCTTTTTAGCAATAAAATTAACAACTTATTTCAAACTATTGGAGAAAATTAATTTGATGGCTAAGTACTAGTTTTTTAACCTGTTAATATATTCCGTTGGACTCTCGTTGAAATACTCTTTAAAGCATTTTGTAAAATAGGATGGTGAGGTAAATCCAGTATCGTAAGCCACTTCCGAAATAGTTTTTTCGGTGTTTATAAACATTTGCTCGGCAGCTTTCAGGCGGATTATTCGAACTAACTCGTTAGGAGCATAATTGGTAAGTGATTTTATTTTGCGATATAGTTGAACGCGTGAAAGCCCAAGGCTTTTGCCAATTTCATCTACATTCAAATCGCTGTCAATCAAGTTATTATCAATGACTTTTCGGAATTTAGCAATAAATGTTTTATCAATCTCCGTTACATTTTCCTTTCGCTCGCCAAAAGTAAGGTTTTTCTGGAAAAACTCTTTTACTTTTTCCCTGTTTTCTATTATTTTGCGAACACGAATTTTCAATAAATCTTCGTTAAATGGTTTCTGGATATAAGCATCAGCTCCACTTTCGAAACCTTGTGCACGTTGTTCGTCCTGCGCGCAAGCGGTGAGCAACATTACTGGAATATGGCTGGTTGTGATGTTTTCTTTCAATTGTTTGCAAAGTTCAAAACCATCCATCACATCCATCATTACATCGCTTATAATTAGTTCAGGAACTTGTTTCATGGCTTTTAATAATCCTATCTGCCCATTAGCTGCTTCAATAATTTCGAAATCGTGTTGTAGTAATGTTTTTAAATACTGTCGCACATCACCGTTGTCATCCACTAATAAAACCAAAGGTTTGTCAGAAACATTTTTTGCTTCGTTGGGTATAGTATCATTGTCTTCTGTTTCGAGCAACAGAATTTCTTCACTTATATCCACTTTGCTGTTCAATACCGGATATTGTTCGCTAATAGTAATATCTTTTTGTTTAAAAGGTAAAGTGATGTGAAATGAACTTCCCTTGCCTACAGTGCTTTCAATATCTATTGTTCCATTGTGCAACTCCACCAGCACTTTGGTAAGTGCTAATCCTATACCTGAACCGGAAATATTTTTATCAACACGATAAAAACGGTCGAAAACCTGCTGAATATGATGATCGGAAATGCCCATACCAGTATCGGCTACACTTAGTTTTGCATGATATTCTCCGTTAACCTGAACTTTGTTTAAATACACTTTAACGCTGCCGTTCTCGGGTGTAAACTTCATGGCATTCGAAAGTAAATTATAACAAATTTTCTCCATTTTATCCGAATCGAACCACAATGTAAAATCCTCCTTTGCTGCTAAATAAGAAAAATGAATCCGGCGTTTTTTAGCCAGCTCCATAAATGAATTACAAATGTCACCCACAAAAGCATCCAAATCACTCATGGTGAAATATGTTTGCATTTTGCCGTTTTCGTAACGACGGAATTCTATAATCTAATCAATCAGTTTCATAAGCACCTGCACATTTTTGCGCATGATTTGTGCTAGTTTTGAACCGGCTTCGCTCAACTTTTCGTTATTCAAAATGCTTTCCAACGGACCGTATAACAAGGTAAGCGGTGTGCGGAATTCGTGCGAAATATTGGTAAAAAACACCAATTTAGCCTGCGTGGCTTCTTCCAGATTTTTCGAAAGTGTAAGCAATTGATCCCGTTGTTCCGATAGTTCTTCTTTTTGCTTATTAATGGCAATATTTCGTTTTTCAAGTTCTTTATTGATTCTGTTTTTATTCCGGTAAGAATAAAGCAACAAAATGGAAAGTGCAGTAATAATAAAAAGTACAAACAGCGAAAAAAACAGAAAAGTGCGTTGTGTACTGTATTGTGTAAGATTTTTATCGAGTACATTGTTGAGTTGACCGATACGCTGTTGGTGTTGCACAATCTGGTCGGTCTGAAGCTTAAGAACCCGGGCATTTGATTTGTCTACCACAGCGGTATAAAGCGTATTTTCGCGTTGGTACGATTGTTTTCGAAGTATCGATAATGCCGTTTGTAATGCTTTTTCTCCTCCTGTAGGATAAATAAACGTGGCGTCCAACGTGCCATCCAGTACCCTTTGAATTCCTCCCGCAGGACCAGATAAAGCATCAATGCCAATAATTTGAGGTGTTTGTGATGAGTTTCCTGATTTTAATGCGCTGTAAGCGCCAATTGCCATTTCATCATTGTGTGCAAAAACAAGGTCGATTGATTGGTTTAGAGCCAAGGCTTCGGTCATTTGAGCTTGTGCCTGACCGCGCAACCAGCCTCCGTCGCCGGAATAAATTATTTTAATTTGAGGATAATCTTTAATAACACTGATAAAACCTTCGTGTCTTTCGGTGTTAGGAGTAGAACCCTCCAATCCTCTAATTTCAACCACATTTCCTTTTCCTTTGAGCAGATTGGCAGCATAAACGCCCACTTCCTTGCCAATTTCAAAATTATCGGCACCCACAAAAGCAGTATATTGTGCTGAACTTGTTTTACGGTCGACCAACACCACCGGAATACCTTCTTTCATGGCTTTTTCGAGTACCGGTGTTAGTGGAACAGCTTCGTTGGGCGAAACAATAAGTAAATCGACTCCTTCTGAAATAAAACTTTCTATATCTCTGATTTGCTTTTGATTACTATCGTAGGCCGTTTTAATTTTAACATTCAAATCGCTATTGAACGATGCTTCCCGCAAAATTTCATCATTCATCGTTTTGCGCCAGGAATCGTCGCTGCACTGCGAAACCCCGATTAAAAATATTTTATTATTTTTATCAGAATTACAAGACAACAATGACAAAATGAGAACAAAAAGAAGGAGTGATTTTTTCATTTTGCAAACCATACTTATTTTGTGATTTTTGTGAAATAACAATTATCACACAAAGTTACACAAAAGCTAACACAAAGAGACACAAAGTTAATACTTAGTTTTAAAATTATGTCGTAAATGTTTTGGGCAACACAGGCATAGCACCATGTTGCGTACAAACATAGGCCGATACCTGCACAGCCGTCTCGTGTGCTTCCTGAATATTTTTTCCTTTCAAAAGTGAGGCTACAAAAGCGGCTGTAAAAGAATCGCCAGCTCCAACCGTATCAGCTACTTCCACCTGTGGTGTTGACTGAAACGAAGTTTCGGTAGCTGTAAGCACATAACTACCCTGAGTGCCCTTGGTAAGCACCAGCATTTGAAGCGCATAGTCGGCCAATAGCTGCTGACAAACTTCCATTTCGGTTTTTGCTTCCCAACCAAAAAGGTCGGCAACTATCACCACCTCATCATCGTTTATTTTCAACACATTGCAGCGCTTCAACGAACTTTCAATCAATTCTTTCGAATAAAAATGTTGACGCAGATTAATATCAAAAACTTTCAACGCATCGGCAGGAAGCATGTCCAAAAAACGGTTGATGGTTGTTCGCGATACGCTGTTTCGTTGAGCCAGCGAACCAAAACAAACAGTTTTAGTATTGCAGGCAATTGCTTCCATTTCGCGCGTGAATGGGATATTATCCCAAGCTACGTTTTCGCAAATTTCGTATTGCGGAATTCCATTCCCCGAAAGTGTTACCTGAACTGTTCCGGTTGGGAAATCAGTTTTTTCCACACAATATTTCAACTTTTTCGAATTCAGGTTATCCAGAATTTCATCACCTAACGCATCGTTACCAATGGCACTAATAGCTCGTCCGTCGAATCCAAACTGCGACACATGATACGCAAAATTAGCGGGAGCACCTCCCAATACTTTTCCTCCGGGAAGCATATCCCATAAAATCTCTCCAAGACCGACTATGATATTAACCCCTAACCCCTGAAGGGGAACTGAGTTAGTATTATCTTGTGTGTTTTCTTGTGTGTTTTTCATATAAAATATTTATAAATAATCAGTAGTAATATTTCTTGCTCCCCTTTAGGGGTTTGGGGGTCATAGTCCTAATTCTCTTTCAATTTGCTCCAACGATTTCCCTTTAGTTTCCGGAATCCATATCTTTACAAACACATATGCAATGATACTGAAAACTCCGAAGATAGCAAAAAGATAATGCAACCCGAGCGAGCCCTGAATGACCGGAGCAAAATATACAGTAAGGAAAGTACAAAGCCAGCTTACTGCTGTGGAAAATGACATGGCCAGTCCTTTAATACGATTTGGATATATTTCGGAAATAATAACCCACATAACCGGTGCAAACGAAGCTGCAAAAAATGAAATATACATTAATAAAGCCAATAATACTCCTACACCATTCTGAACAGGTTGTGCAAATTCATAAGTCAGATACGCCAACGATACAATCATGCCGGCGGCACCCCAGAGCAATAAAGTTTTGCGTCCTTTTTTATCCACGAGCCACAGTGCAACAATAGTCATCAGGAAGTTAACCAACCCGACAATCATGGCCTGCATTACCGAATCGCCCTGCGCTGAACCGGCAGCCTTGAAAATTTCGGGTGAAAACATTATCACAGCATTAATCCCCGTAATTTGTTGCAAAGCTGCTATCAGCGTACCAATCAGCACAATTTTTCCGGTTTTTCCTTTGAAAAGTTCGCCAAACGACATTTTTTCCTTTTTCTGTTCGGCAAGCATTGCTTTTTCCATTTCAGGTAATTCGGTATTTACCAGCGTTTCTCCACCAATATTGGTGAGTACTTTTATAGCGGCATCTTTTTTACCGTGAGCCAGCAACCAACGTGGACTTTCGGGGAATTTCAGTACCAGAAAAACAAAAAACACCACTCCAAATACACCCGGAACAGCCAGCATATACCGCCAACTATCATCGCCAAGTCCCATTAGCAAATAGTCGAAAATATAAGCCAACACTATACCAATGGTAATGGCAAACTGATTAAACGATACCAATCGTCCACGACTGTGCGCCGGAGCAATTTCGGAAATATACATGGGTGCAACTACTGATGTAGCTCCTACCGCCAATCCCGACAAAACACGCAAAATAGTAAGCATCGTGGCCGATTCTGAAAATGCACAGCCAAAAGCTGAAATAACATACACCACGGCAGTGAAAATCATTACATTTTTTCTGCCGAATTTTTCGGTGAAGTTTCCGGTAAAAAGTGCACCGACTAAACAACCGAATGTGAGTAAAGCTGCCACAGTGCCCAATCCGCTATCTGTAAGCGAAAACTCGCCTTTAATCATATCCACTGCTCCTGAAATACCGGCCATATTCAGTCCGAAAAGTAACCCGCCATTGATGGCTACGAAGGTTATCCAATATAAATACCTGTTGTTCATAAAAAATGTATTAGCTTATTTTATTTCGTAAATTTTAATATCTTGAGCCTCCCACGACTTATTAAGTGCAAAAAAGCTTACACTATTAAAATTTTGCGTTGGAAATACAATGTTGGTCATTACCGTTTCACCATCGTTGATAAATATTTCGGACGAAGCTCTATCCACAAGCAATCGAACGTTGTAACTATCTTTTGTTGCTAATGGAGCTATTGGTTCGGAAACATATTTGCGGCTGAAATCATTTAATCCGCAATTACGGCGATCAACCTTCAGAATATTTTGCTCTAAATCGAAAGTAAAATTCAGATAATCACCATCAGCATTTGTCAAACCAAAGCCCAGTATTTTTGAGCTTTGACGCTGAATAGTCATTTCTATTTCAAATTTTCCATTAAATGAAGACAGCACATCCGGAAGTGATTTTTCTTTGTGAATACTCTGATTGGTAATTGTTTTGAACTTTCCCCGCAATGCAGTTACTTCGCGGATCGGCGTATTTGCCAGCATCAAATGTTTTCCGTTATTTTTCAATGTCAACTCACGTGCTACCGTCATCGCACTTCGGAAACCTTTGGTTGGCACATCGTTTGCATAATCCCAGTTACTCATCCACCCGATAAAAATTCGTCGACCATCGGCCTGAGGAATATTGCTGAATGTAACTCCGGCATAATTATCGCGACCGTAATCTATCCAGAGCGGATAAGGCAAGTTGTCGGCCGTAAAAGTATTGCCATCAAAATCGCCGATAAAATACTGAGTTGCCGAACCGCCGTTAGGTCCACCAGGATTTATACTCACCAGCAAAACCCATTTGTTTTTTCCTTCGTAAATCAGCGGAAATAAATCAGGACATTCCCAAACGCCACCGTGTGCACCCATTTCATTACCAAACTCGCTCAGTTTCGACCATTTTTTCAAATCGGGCGATCCATAAAAAGTAATGGTTTGTTTGGTGGCCAATGCCATTACCCATTGCTTGCTTTGTTCGTTCCACGACACTTTGGGGTCACGAAAATCGGCAATTCCCTGATTTGGCAATACAGGATTACCTGTGTATTTGGTAAATGTTCGCCCTTTGTCGGTGCTGTAAGCAATGGATTGAGCCTGAACTTTTCCAGCACTTGTATAAATAGCTACCATTGCATTTTTTCCGAAACCGGCCGTATTATTTACATCTATTACGGCACTTCCAGAGAAAATATCACCCAAACTATCAATTCCCAACGCTGTAGGCAAATACGTCCACGATGTTAAATCAGTACTTACCGCATGTCCCCAATGCATATTTCCCCATTTATTCCCATACGGATTGTACTGATAAAAGAGATGGTATTCGCCGTCGAGATAAACCAACCCATTGGGATCGTTCATCCAACCATACTCAGGACTGAAGTGAAACTGAGGACGGTATTTTTCGTTGTATTCAAATTCAAACCTATCCGACTCTTTTATATTGGAAAGTCCCAACGAAGAATTTTCGGTATTTTCGAACGTGAGTGACAGCTGCTGCCCCTTGAATTTTTTTACATCGAGTTTTACCCAATAATCTATTTTATTTTGTGCCAAGCGGACATAAAAAGCTTCCGAAGTTTTACTATCGACAGGTTGAATTATCATTTTCACATCCGCCGCGTTTTCCTCAACAGGAATAAGCAGGAACGATGTTGCGATTTTAAAATCGACCTTTGCTTCTTTTTTATTTTTATCATTTTTCTGCGAATGACAAGCTGTACCGAAGACAAGTAACAGTATCATTAGGAATTGAAGTGCTTTTTTCATGTCAGAAATTGAAGTTTGATGTAATCTGTTTCGTTCGGAAATTAGTTAACTGCTACTTTCACGCAAGTTTCGAATCCTGTATTATCTTGTTTTTTAACAAGATACAAACCTTTTGAAAGAATGGTGTTTGTAATTTTCAAATCGCCGTTTAAGGTCTCAATCAGGTTTCCGGTAAGTGAATAAATCTCCGTTTTTGTAATAACCCTATTGGACATTTCAGAAGGATTTGAAAATCCTGTATTGGTATCGTTGAATGCAATTACATCGTCCCAAAAACAGCGACTTTGTTCACCTACAATAG
The DNA here is from genome assembly GCA_945870155.1 of Paludibacter jiangxiensis. GTDB lineage: Bacteria > Bacteroidota > Bacteroidia > Bacteroidales > Paludibacteraceae > Paludibacter > Paludibacter jiangxiensis_A. Next base: position 17,838 of record CAMBSB010000080.1, read on the forward strand.
TTGCCAATGGATAGTCAATAAAGGGAGCTATAAGTAATGTGGTGATATTACCCATTCCGGCAGGAATTGCAAATTCTAATTTTTGCCAGGCACCAGGTGTTGTATAATTAGCTGAAACAAATCGATTTGGGCCACCATCCTGTAACTCCAAACGAACGGTTCCGGCCACATTTTTGAATACCAAAACAGAAATTTTGTTATAGGTACTTACATTGATATTGAGACCACCGAGTCCACCACCCGACCATACATCGCTGTTAGGACTTATCCAGATAGTCATGGCTTTAGCCGATGGATTACCTGTTTTTGGATGCCAGTCCACATATTCTACAGCTGTTGAACCAGCTTGCCACCAGTTTACACCCGTATTTTCACCATCGCTAATTACTTGCTGTGCAAAAAGTGAAGCAACTGCGAAATTTAAAACCAAAAGTAAAGTTGTCTTTTTCATAACATTGAATTTTTAAATTATTGATTGTTTTTTTAAGTGAATTAATAAGTACGATCAGGGAACTTTTTTTACAGTCATTTCCGAGACTGCAATAGTACCATTATCGGTAAAAATTGTCCACGGATTTTGATCCATTTTGTAAATACGATTTGTGAATGCCACATTATCGTTTACATAAACCACACAAACTGATTTTTCGATAATCATTTTCAGGTTGAAAATTTTATTTTCAGGAACAATAAGTGGTGTAAAATTCAACTCCTTATTGTAAGAGCCTGTTGAATAATTCGTTTCTTTATTCATAAAAATGGCAGGTATTGCCCAACGGTTAGTTGATGTCAGGTCAAACAGAACCGAATAAACTTCAGACATATCGCCACCAGCTCCAAACGAAAACCCAAATTTTGTTGACTGCGAAGCATCTATTTTCATCGAAATTTTCACCGGACTTGTATTTCTGTTGAAAAGAGCGTAACTCCTGCCTGTCGACGACGAAATGGTGTAAGAACCTTTATCACCTGCAACCGATCCTTTTGATTTTATTTTTGCAAAAGCCACTTCTTTGCTGAATTTAGCATCAACCGATTCGGGTATGGTTGGGTATAAACGCCCATTGGGCTGCTGTACAAGTTTATGAGTCACTAAGCTACCTGCCCAATCAAGTTCATTTTTACTATTTACCTGTTGCCCGGTAGAACACCATCCCGAAAGGTAGCGCACATTGCCGTTCCCGGCAGTTTTTGCAGCATACAAATACAATCCATCGAAAGTTTCGTGGTGTCCGCTTGCATCTTCGCAGCGCTTCCATGGTCCATCAGGACTATCAGAAACACGGTAAAAAGTTTTACGATGTTCGTCGCGGTTGATGCGCGAAAATACTAAATACCATTTGTTACCCATTTTGAAAATATCAGGGCATTCCAAAATTTGTGCATCCGAATCAAAATCGGTAAGCGGCGTAATCAACGTCCAGGTTGTTAAATCAGTGGAAGTGTAACGTACAAAAACACCTTTGCCATCTTTGATAGAAGTTACAAGCATTACATAAGCCGAACGAGCAGGGTCGTAATAAACCGAGGGATCACGAAAATTATTTTTATCATAACCATCAGGCGCTTCGAAAGTGAATGAAGGCACTTTTGTAAAAGTTTTCATATCAGTTGAAGTTGCCAGCATTACTTTTTCGGCAGGATACAAACTTCCGTTATGTCCGGTGTAAAACCCAAATAACTTTCCATTGATATCTTTTATAAAACTCCCTGTTCCCAACAGCGTTTCCTGCGAACCAGCCACACCACACGGAATTGCTTCCATAAAGCCCTGAAAACTGGCATAATTAGTTGTTTTTACAGCATATATAGGATGATCGGTAGGTGCTCCGTTGCGCCAGTCCTGCAGAAAAAAAACATAAAAAGTATTATCTGCTTCGTTGAAATACGGCATTGGGTCGCCCACATAACCTACTTGTGGTTTGTACAATGTAGTGTATGCTCCCGATTCCTGAATAGTGCGAACGGTGGTTGTGGTATCGATTGTTGATGTTTTGGGATCAACAGGATCGTTTACACCTTTGCAACCGGCACAGGACAAAAACATCAACACTGTAGGTAAAAAGAATAATTTGAGTTTCATAAAAGTTGTTTTTAGTACGCGGTTTTACATTCAAACCGCGTACATTCATTTTTTTATTGTTTTGGATGTGCCTTTAACTGATCCCAATACATCATTTGCGTTGCAAAGTTCGGATCATTAGTAGCATCTATCACATGCGGCGCGACCAGTATATTGTTGATAATGGCTGTTCTTCCTGCAGGAATAGTGAACGTCAACTCCTGCCACTGACCGAGTGCCGATGCCGAATAACTTGCTTTCAGCCAATCCTTGTTTTGCTCTCCGTTCGACTGTATTTCCAATTGAACATCACCAGCAGTATTTTTGAGTACCATTAATGTAAATTTACTGTAAACAGCAGGGTCAATATTCACCTTATTTTCGTTCCACAATGCACCACCCGACCACGGACGACCACCATCGTCTGAAGCTTCTTTTTTTCGCAATATAGAAATACAGGTAGGTGTGGTATTAATTCCATCTGTTTTTGGATTTACATAACCATTGTTGAGCGTACTTGCAAGCGAACCCCAGGTTGGTGATACGGTTTCGCCATCATAAATCACCAAAATTGGCTTTGGCTTTTCACCCAACTTAACAGTAACTTCATATGTAAATGTAGATCCAAGATAATTCAGGCTGAAATTTACCGGATTTGTAAAGTCAACTGCTGTACCTGAGGCAGGTGTAAGTGTGGCGCCACTTGTATATTCCAAAACGGGATATAGAGCCTTAACGTCAGTGCCTACCGGAAGGTAAAGCACAATTTTCTTCGTTATATCGTCAATATCGGCTTCAACCGAACCAATTTTGAATTTGGTAATTTTCGCTCTTGCCACATCAACCTTTACGTTGTATTTTTGATACAAATCTTTGTTTGCAACTGTGTAGGTTACTGTAAGTAAATTACCATTATTGTCGGCAAAATTTACGGCTTCGCCATTATTTGGTGTTACAGTTGCACCTTCGGCAACAACAATAGCAGGTGATAAATTACGAAGATTTGAACCGGCCGGAAGAACAACCGATATAGTTGAATTCTCAGCATTGATAGTTCCTTCTACGCCGTTAATAGTAAAGGAATGAATATTGACATCGCCGGTTGTATCCAACGTGCTTTTCATTTCATCGTTGCATGAGCTGAATGCAATTACCGGACTTAGTATCAGCAGGAAATAATATATAATCTTTTTCATTTTTGTTCTGTTTTAAAATCCGTAATTCTGTTTATAAATACCTTTACTGAAATTAATTTGCTGAATTGGTATTGGCACATATTCGTTTTTGTTCTTTGTAAATTGTGCGCCCTGAATGAAAGAATGTTTAGGTGCCTGACTCAGGTAATATGCATTCATAACCGAATCGGCAATTCCCCAACGTACTAAATCGAAGAAACGGCTACCTTCCATGGCAAATTCCAATCTGCGCTCCCAACGAAGTGCTTTGCGCGCAAATTCCTGATTCCAGGTACAGTTTACGCCATCCTGATAAGTCTGTATATTCATTTTTGTGGCAGCAAAACCAATCAAACCTGTACTTACTTTAGCCCTGTTACGAATTTGATTTATTAATGGAAGAGCAGCCGCATAATTACCTGTTTCAATCAATGCTTCGGCCCGCATCAATAGCACATCGGCAAAACGAATAACAATGTTGTTTTTGGTATTTGCATTCCACGGACCTGTTTTTACATAATACTCGCTTGCAGGGTCCACATTTTCCTTGAGCGACGAATAGTAACCGTACATTCCCGGATTACGCGACTGATTTTGATTGTAATTTACATTGGTATATTTGTATGGCTTGCCCGGAATAGCTACCGTGTGGAACAAACGGGGGTCTGTTTTATCGGTTGCTTCGTTATAATCAGTCGTGTTGTAGGTATCAAATACCGGCAATCCGTTACTGGTTTTGTAAGCATTTACCAAATCCTGACTTGGTTTATTAAAGTCGCCACCCGGGGTAGGCGTAGTAAGTGCATTTCCCATATTCAGGCGACCGTAAGTTGTACCATCATCCGTAGAATATTGTACTGCAAAAAGACACTCCGGACCATTCTCGTATTCACCGGGATGAAAATTATATGCAAAATCATTCTCCAACCGATAAGGCGAAGTCATTACATCAGCCGTTAAATCGAGTACTTTTTGCAAATCGGCAGCATCTACCGAAATTACATTATGCATTTCGTCCTGACGATAAGCTTTATACAGGTATACTTTGGCCAGATAAGCTGCCGCTGCATATTTGTTAGCACGCCCCACTTCGGTCTGACTTGCAGGTAAATTCTCGTAAGCATACTGAAAATCGTCGGCTATTTTTTGCCAAAGCTCATCGTTGCTGTATTTTACATTCGATACATTGGCAATATCTTCGGCCGACATTGTTTCGTCGATATAAGGCACCATTTTGAAAACTATTTTCTGAATAAAATGCATGTGTCCGCGTAGGAAACGCATTTCGGCCATGCGTATTTTTTTATTAGGCATTTCACTTTCGCTGATATTGTTGAGCAAACGAAGCGCCAGATTAGCCCGCGAAATAGCCACATAATTCCGATACCAAAACACATCGGTATACCATGTTTGATTACCGATTGAAGGTGATGAAATTTCCAGAAAATGAAGAAAATCGCCATCGTTTTGGTCATTTCCTCCTTTGTAAGCATCATCTGCCCGAACATTCCCGTAATTCCACAAACTCAATGGTCTGTTTATCTCATCATTTCCAATGGCGGCATAAGCCGAAATAACTTCATTTTCAATTTGTTTTACTCCGGTTAAATTATCTTCAGTCAGAATTCCATACGCGGGAACTTCCAAAAAATCCTGACATGAGTTAAATGTTAGAATGCTTGCCAGAGCTAAAAGTATGCTGTTTAATTTTTTCATTTTTAATCTGTATTTTTTTAAGAGTGAAATTAAAATCCTACATTTAAACCTACGGTGAATGTAGTCGAGATTGGATAACCCAGATTCGGATTTTCAGGATCCAGTCCCGTAAAGTTTTTGCTCTTTAATGTCATCAGATTTTGACCGCTCACATAAAAGCGGGTTTTATCTAATTTGATTTTGCGGGAAACACCGGCCGGAAGCGTGAACCCAACTTGTAAGTTCCTAAGCTTCAGATACGAACCGGATTCAATATAATACGACGAAAAACGTTTTTCGTTATTCAAATCGCTGAACGAGAGTGCCGGAATATTTGAGGTTGTGTTGGTTGGCGACCATGCATCAAGTACGCGCGTTCATTTGTTCGAACCAAGTTCGT
>CAMBSB010000081.1 GCA_945870155.1 Paludibacter jiangxiensis
ACATAAATGCTTTCTTTAAGTGTTGTGTTAGAGTCTTCATGATTTTGTGTGTTGGTTTACACAAAAATGGAGACTCTTTTTTAATTATTTACATATAGTGGTGATTTTTAATTGCGAAAATATGAGGAAACAAAATTACTAATTACAACTAAAACCATTTTTTCGAGTTTGTTCTCAAAAACAACTTCCTCGTTGTAGTACGAGTACATATCCTTAACTGATTCAGGGCGTCTGATTTTAGCTTTAGCTTGGGGAGTTAAATCTACATAGCCTTTTTTAAGTTCAAGGGGATAATACACACTTTTTTGTGTTAGTCCACCAGCTAAAGTGTTCTCAGAAATTAATGCTCCTGAAAATTCGATTTTTGCATTTGTAATTCGAAGTGTAATTATCGAATCTCTAAAACTTACGACATCTACATCGAGTCCTCGTCTTGTTTGGCCTGCATTGTAAAGTTTTGCATACATGTTATTTCCCTTACCTTTGATGTCGAACACTACATTTATTTCATTTCCATTCATGTTGAGTTTTCCACTCCATTGTCCTGTTATATTTTGACTTGTTGCAAAAAATGTAGCCAAAATACTCGCTAAAATTAATACTGCTTTTTTCATTTTTGTAATACTTTTGATTGATTGTTTTATTAGTCGATTTTTTCGACATTATTTATTTATGCTTTTGAAACTCTTTTGTTTCTATAAAGAATTTCGATACAAAAATAATTTGATACAAAAAAGACTACAATAAATAGATATTGAACACATTGAATTTGAGAATGAATGACAGTATTTGAAAGATAAATTGAATTAATTCTGAAAATGCTGATAGTATAAACTTTTAAATTACGATTGTTTACATACATTAAAAATGCAAGGGGGTTTCAAATAACCAGTAAACTTTATGTAAAAAAACTCTTATATTATATTTACAAAAGGGGCTAATGATTTGATTCAAAAACACCATTAAGTAAAAAAACAAAACGTACTAACTATTTGGATATTTTATGGTAAATTTTCAAGCTCAGTGGGACAAAAATGAAATTATTTAATATGAATTGAATTATCACTATTTTCTAAACAGATTTATTTTTCAATTTTCCATATATGTTAATGTATTATTCAAGCTAACACAATTATTTATACGCAAATATGTTGTATTTATTTGAATTAAAAGTGTTTACATTCTTCTGATTAAAATTAATTGTAGCTAAATAAAAAATTAGCTACAATTAAATTGTTGTTTAAAATCTGCACCATCACTTGCAGATTTGCATTTTTATTTTTCATTTGTAGAATAATTTATATAAAATCGAAATATATATGTATATTTGCACATATATTCATTATTATTATAAAAAATTACAGGGCAACTGCACCAAATTTTATAAATATTATTATATTTATGCTACATATTCATAAATGTATTAATTACAAAAAACATACTACTATCAGTATTTTATATTAAATAAATTAATCTTATAAAATTTAATGTTATGAAAATCAAAAAGGCTTTATTTTTACTTGTTACATGTACATTTTTGGCAGTTCAGGCTCAAACTGTAAAAATTAACAATAATTTCACAATAGAAAGCGATGGTACTATGGTTGTAGATGGACAGGCAACTACTTGGGACGACATAATGGTTTATCCCGATGCAACATCAAAAAGTGGAAGCAATGCACCCACATGGTCAACTAAGTTTGCGGGTGATGGTTCATCACAAGGTGTTTATCTTTGGATCTTTAGTAAAACCACAGAACAAGAAGTCTATTTTACTATACAGGTACCCCATAGTTATAAACTTGGAACAACAATGAAACCCCATGTGCATTGGACAACATTTGACAAAACGCCTGCAAATGACGTAGTTTGGGGGCTTGAATATACTAAGATGAAATTTGGTGGCACCTTTAGTTCAACCTCTACAATACTAACCTCAAGTACAATAATCCCAACAATAACTCCAAGCGGCACAAAGCAACATTTAATCACAAGTCTCGGGGATATTGTAAGTGGGTCAAGTCCAAATGATATTGGAATTAGTACTATTTTAATATGCAGGTTATTTAGAAAAGCTGCTGATGTTTCCGATACTTTTGACGATCCAGTAGGTTTTTTGGGCTTTGATATTCATTATGAGAAAGATACAGATGGAAGTCGTAGCGATTTTACTAAGTAAAAAATAACAGAATATCAATCGCTCAAATTGTTCATTCTTGTTAACAATAAAAATTTTAGCATTGAACTTCCGAAAAAAAACTCATCATGAAATATTCAACTGCAATTAAATATTATTTTATTTCCATATGTCTTTTCGTACCATTTGTATTGCTTGCTCAGGGTATCGAAATTACATCGGGTGGAAAAATTGAAGTGACAGGAGCTGCTATAATAGAAATAGTTGATGGAAATTTTACCAATGATGGCACTTACACTAAAGGTACTGAAACTGTAACCATATCGGGGAGTACACCTAAGAGTTTGTTGGGTAGCTCGGGTCTAAATATTCACAATTTAACAATAAATTCAAGCTCTACAATAGCTGCTGCCAGCAATTTAACGGTTGGGACACTTACCGTTAATCCAAATGCAAAGTTCACATTAAATACTGGAAAAACTTTAGGTACTACAAATTTCAATATCTTAAGTGCTTCAGGTATACAAACCGGAACTTTTGTAAATAATGGAACTGCATCTACAGGAACAGCAAATGTGAACCAACATTTGAGTGTACCTCGTGCTTGGTACATGATGTCTCCAGTTAGCAATACAGTAACTCCTACCCCCAATGTAAACTCATTAACTTTATACAGATACTTAGAATCTGCCAATGATGATCAAACAACAGGTATATCATGGTTAAGTACTTCAACTATGTCACCTGATCAGGGTTATTCGTTAAGTTCACCCTCAGGTACAACAAATATTACATTTACAGGGACTTTAAATGATGGAAGCAAATCATTTACATTAACAAATAGCGATTATGTCGGAAAAAGTAAAAATGGATTTAACCTAATTGGAAATCCATATCCTTCTTATCTTGAATGGCAGGAAGTTTATGCTGCAAATAGTTCTGTTTTAACAACTGCTACTATGTGGTATCGTACCAAAGTCAGTAGTACTTATTACTTTTGGACAGTAAATGGTGTTGGTGGATTAGGGACACCTGCGCAAGCAACAGATAAAATTCCTCCGATGCAAGCATTTTGGGTACATTCAAAAATAGGAGGAGGAGCCTTGAATTTGACAAATGAAATGCGAGTTCATAATACCGCTACATCGAACTTAATGAAGACGCCAGCTTCGAAAACGGCAGTTAATCAGATATTACGCCTGCAGGTTTCAAGTGGCGAAATATCCGATGAAACAGTTGTTTATTTTAATTCCAATGCAGCTGATGGATTTGATGCATACGATTCACCAAAAATGATCAATGGTTCAGGATCAGCAGTCCCTGATATTTATACAATAGTGGACAACAAAATACTAGCCATAAACGGTCTTACAGCTGTTAATTATGAAACAGAAATCCCATTGTATTTTTCAGCAAATGCGTCTACCGCAACTTCGTTTAAAATTACTTTGAATGAATTGAGTAATTTCGATCTAGGTACTCAGGTTTGGATTAAAAACAAACTTTCAGGAGTCACTAAGTTGGTCTCTTATGAAACACCTTATATTTTTGAAGTTACAGATACTGGAATCAATCCTAAGTTCAGCATAATAATTAAAGCTCCGGGTGTTAATACGCAAATTCCTAAATCAAAAAACCTCAATATCATTGTTTTCGAAAATGCCAACAACCAAATTGCCATATCATGCAACGATGCGGTAAGTAACGATGCAAATGTATCGGTTTACAATAGTCTTGGTCAGCTTATTGCCAGCAAAGCATTGAAGGAAAATGTAACACAAATTGAAAAACCAATTATACCTGGAGTATATTTGTTAATAGTAATAAATGCACGAATTAAAACAACAGCTAAAATGATTGTACGTTAAATCAAAAACTACTTATGAATATAACTCCAAAAGTAATTATAAAAAGGCTTTATTGCACACCAGCAATTGATAAAATATCCTTAGATAATGAAATATCGTTGATTTTAGTATCGCCCTCACCTCCTTCCGGGCCAGATGAAACTAAAAACAATTCAACACCTGAATATTTTAGGAACAACCTATATAGTAATAATGCATAAAAACATTTAACTGAATGGGGATTTATAAAAAGTTCATGAATTTTCATGGACTTTTTATATTCAAAATTTTATAGTAAAAAAAATGATATAAAAATATAACAATTTCATTGCATAAATCTACATCCAAGTTGATAGTTATTTACAGATTTATTAATATGTAAATTGCAATTTGCTTAATCATTACTTGACAGTATTGCGTAAATTAATTAAAAAAAATCAAGTGAAACAAGAATAAACTCAAACAGGTAAATACTTTTACTAAATACTCAAAAATAATGACTTTGAGCCAATTTTTTGTAAGGAAGATTTATTCCAAATCAATAGACCATTCGATAATTTAAATACTTATTTATATCAACATAAAAATGTATATTTGCGAGGCTTAACTTTAAAAGGAATCTTTTTTCCTGCCTCGACAAAATGCGATAAGTGAAACTATTCAATACCCACTTTCTTTTGTTTTTTTATTCATATTTTTTCAAAAACATACTTAGCTATTGCTAGAGCATGTATTTTTTCTTAACTAAACTTCATCTATGGGAAGCTTATAGTCAAAACCGAAATTATCAATATGAAATATACCATTTATGGAAACAAATATAAGGCATTTAATCGATTTCGCAAAAGTTGATACCTTGCTCGAAGGGTTCAATAAGTCAACCGGGTTTGTAACAGCTATCATTGACCTTGAAGGAAATGTTATTTCCAAATCGGGTTGGCGACAAATGTGTACCGAATTTCACCGCACAAATCCTGAAACTTTGAAAAGTTGTATTTTAAGCGATACTGTGTTAGCCAATAAAATGGTTGATGGTGAAAAATATCATTTCTATAAATGTTTAAACGGTTTAGTTGATGTGGCGGTGCCAATTATCATCAATGGTAACCATATTGCTAATCTTTTTTCCGGGCAATTTTTTTTCGAAGAACCCGACATTTCCTTTTTCAAGAAACAAGCCAATCAGTTTGGATTTGATGAAGAAAAATACCTGAACGCTCTTAAAAATATACCTATTTTCTCGGAGGAAAAGGTAAAAACAGTTATAGATTTTTTGCTAAACATGACACAAATGATTAGTGAAATGTCATTTCAAAAGTTAGAACAGATTGACCTAAATAAAACTTTAAAAGAAAGCGAAGAGAAATTTTCTAAATCATTTTTTAATAGCCCTGATTCAATTATTATCAACAGACTTGATGATGGTAAGATAGTGTCAGTAAATAATGGGTTTAGAAAAATAATGGGTTATGAAGAAGCCGAAGTTATAGGCAAAACAACTACAGAACTAAACTTTTACAAAAACCCCGAACAAAGAAATTTAGTTATTAATTCACTTATAACAACAGGACAAGTTCTTGACATCGAATGTTGGTTTATTACTAAACATGGAGAAGAAAAATTAGGATTGTTGTCGGCCGCAATTATAGTCATAGATGGTCTAAAACATATAATTAGCACCAGCCGGGACATTACCGAACGCAAAAATGCGGAAAAATTGCTTCATGAAAAAAATGAAAAGATTGAAAACCAAAACCGGGAATACCAGCAAATAAACGAAGAACTGAATCAAATAAACCAGGAATTACAAAAAGCCAAAGAAAAGGCCGAAGAAAGTGAAAACAGATATAGTGAATTATTGAATAATCTTGAAACCGGTGTTGTTGTACATGCCTATGATACATCAATTATTCAGTGTAATCATCGCTCATCGGAGTTGTTGGGTTTGAGCGAAGATCAAATGAAAGGAAAAGTTGTTATAGATCCCTACTGGAAATTTATTTATGAAGACTATACAACAATTCCTTCAGACGAATATCCTGTAATGCAGATTATTAATCACAAAAAGGCAATAAAGAATCAGATATTGGGTGTTTATAAATCTGAAAAAGAACTTGTCTGGTTAACGATAAATGGTTTTCCTGTTTTTAATGAAAAAGGAGATTTAAAGGAGATAGTAATAAGTTTTAATGATATTACCGAAAGAAAAAATGCCGAGGAGAATTTGCGCAAGAGCGAAGCAATTAAAAATACCATGGTTTCAAATATTGGCGATGTGATAGTCATTATTGATGAAAATGGAAATAATAAATATAAAAGTCCAAATATAACCAAGCTTTTTGGCTGGACACCCGAAGAGCTTACAGGTAAAAGTACCTGGGATAATGTCCACCCTGACGACCTGGAAGAAGGACAAAAATTTATTGGCACAATAGCTACAGTACCCAATGCTACCGGATCAACCGAACTGCGATACAAACGCAAAGATGGTGAGTATGTATGGATAGAAATTAGTGTAATAAATCTTATGCACGACAAGGACATCCAGGGATTATTGGGAAACTACCATGAGATTACAAAGCGAAAGCAGGCAGAGATATTAATAAAGGATTACACAAACAGACTTGAATTAACTATGGAATCCGCTAGCATGGCGTGGTGGGAATTGGATATTCAAACAGGTAAAGTAATCTTCAGTAGGAAGAAAACTGATATGATTGGCTATAGTCCGGAGCCATTTCAACATTATACAGATTTTACCAAGCTGGTACATCCCGATGATTATGAGCCTATGATGCTTTCTATGAAAGCTCTGCTTGAAGAAAAAGAAGACAAATATGATATTGAGTATAGAATTAAGGCACAATCAGGTGAGTACATTTGGTTTCATGATATTGGAACAATTACCGGGCGAACAAAAAATGAAGAACCCTTAACAGTTTCAGGAATTGTGTTAAACATTACAGAGCGTAAAATTGCAGAGCAAGAAATAATTAAAGCCAAAGAAAAAGCCGAAGAAAGTGAAGCAAAACTACATATACTTTTTGAAAAACTTAAACAGGAACGCATTTTACTTCGTACTATTATTGATAGTGTGCCCGATTCAATATACGTGAAAGATATTGAGTGTAGAAAAATATTGGCCAATGAGGCAAATTTTCAGAGTGTTGATTTTGAAAAAGAAGAAGATATTATTGGCAAAACAGATTTTGATATATTCCCTGTCAACATTGCTGAAAAATTTTTCGAAGATGATCAAAAAATTTTCAGTCAAGGTATAAGTGTGATAAATAGAGAGGAATATTTTATAAAACCCAATGGCGATTTTAAATGGATACTTACGTCAAAATTGCCTTTATACGACGATGCCAAAAAAATTGTTGGTTTGGTTGGTATTGGGCGCGATATTACCGATCGCAAAAAAGCAGAGGAGGCTATAAAAGCGAAGATGGATGAATTGGAACGCTTTCAAAAACTTACTGTTGGACGCGAACTGACTATGATTGAACTAAAAAAAGAGGTAAATAAACTGCTGAATAAATTAGGTGAGGAAAATAAGTACAAGATAGTTGATTAAAAATGGGTTTTTTACCTAAAACATGAATGGAATGAATAGAAACATAGTTAAACTATTTATGGATAGATATGGAATGGACATTTCTATCTTTAATGAATCGTTTGTAAATAAGACCATTTTGCAGCGAATTAATTTAACTGGTTGCCTTGATATAGAGGATTATATCCATTATATAACAGAAAACGAAAAGGAAGCAGCACTTTTTATTGGATTACTTCAGGTAAGCTATAGTGAGTTTTTCCGAAATCCACTTAGTTTTTCAGTTTTAGAAAACATAGTATTGCCGGAATTGGTATCAAGCAAGAGAAATAACAAAAGCAAAGAAATACGGATATGGTCGGCGGCATGTGCTGGTGGGCACGAAACCTATAGTCTGGCTATTATATTAGAGAAACTAATTGGGCAGAATGATAAAATGAGTTACCGTATATTTGGTACCGACCAGGACGAAAAACAAATTAGTAAAGCTCGTTTAGGTGAATATAACAAAGAATCTGTAGGTAACTTAACGCAGAAGCAACTTGAGCAATGGTTTGTTAGGTCAGGGAACTCGTATTCAGTCATACCTGAGCTAAAGAAAAGTATTAAATTTTCAGTTTTCGACCTTTTAAGCAAACACGGCTGTCCGCCTGAGAGCATTTATGGCGATTTTGATTTGGTAATGTGTGCAAATATTTTATTCTATTACAAGCCGGTCTATCAAAAGAGAATAATGGATAAAATAAGCGATTCACTTGCAGAAGACGGCTTGCTTATTACAGGTGAAGCAGAGAGAGAAATACTAAAAGCCAGCAAATTTAAAGAGATTTATCCCCAATCGGGAATATTTAGAAAAAAATAAATGAAACATCCATGACCAAACTATCCCGTCCTTATGCTTCGGGAGTTTTCGTGAATAGAACACACAAGGAGATGATTATAAAATAACAAACAATCATAGTACCCATCTTATTCCCCCTTTAGGGGGTTAGGGGGCAGGTACATTAAAATAATTATATGAAACTAAATGACTTAAAAATTGTAACGCAGCTAAAAATAGGCTTTGGAGCTATGATGCTGCTTGTTGCTGTTCTGGGCATCATTTCCTACCAACATACCAATAAAATCGCCCGACAAACAGAATTAATGTATAACCATCCGTTGCAGGTACGGAGTACAATCGGTGAATTTAAATTCGACATTACGGCAATTCATCGCAACATGAAAGATTTGTTTCTACCCGGAGGTGAATCTCGAATACCAACGATAATTAACGATATTGAACTACTTAAATCTTCAGCGTTCGATCATTTGGATATCCTTTATAAAAGTTATTTAGGTCCCCGCTCCGATATAGATAAACTGAAGGAAAATTTTATTAAATGGAATTCAATGCGTGAAGAAACCATTCGGTTACTCAGGGCAGGTAAAAGAACAGAGGCGGCAGAAAGAACCCTTTCGAGTGGAATTGCAGGCAATCAGGTTGAACTGCTTTACGGGTCGCTGGATAAAGTTAGTATTTTTGCCAAGAAAAAAGCCGATTCATTAATAGGCACTTCACAGAAATTAATTAGGTCATTAAATAAGCAATTAATCATAATTATTACATTTTTCCTGATACTTTTATTACTGGCAAGTTATTTTTTATTGCGGGCTGTTCGAGTTCCGATTGTTGAACTTTCTAGTGCATCAAGGCGCTTCAGGGAAGGTGATTTAAATGTGCGAAGCTCAAATACTTCAAAAAATGAATATGGTGGCCTTGCAGCTTCTTTTAACTCCATGCTAGATACTATTCAAGCAAATACCGAAATTAGTAATAAGGTTGTTGTGCTCACTGAAAAAATGCTTTGTGAGGATGATGCGAAAAATTTCTTCCAAAGCACGCTGCAAATAATAATGAATCATACCGGCTCGCAAATGGCTGCGGTCTATCTGCTTAGCGATGATAAAAAGTATTACCAACATTTCGAATCAATTGGTATTGATGATGATGCAAAAAAAACATTTTCGGCTTCGGGATACGAAGGGGAATTTGGTGGTGCAATTTCTACACAAAGAATTCAACATACTAAGGATATTCCCCAAACTACCCGCTTTTTATATAATACTGTAAAAGGCAAATTTATTCCAAACGAAATAATAACCATTCCCATACTTTCAGCAGGCGAAGTAATTGCCATCATATCATTGGCAAGTGTTGGGGTTTACAACCCAAGTTCCTTGAAGTTAATCGAAGCAATTCATATTACCTATGCCGCCCGCATTGAAGGAATTTTGGCATTACGCCGAATCAATGAAATTTCATCAAGATTGGAGGAGCAAAACCGCGAGCTTAAAATTCAGCAAACTGAATTGGCAGCGCAATCATCAGAACTGACCGAGCAAAACAGAGAACTCGAAGTGCAGAAAAATCAGTTAAGCGAAGCAAACAGACTAAAAACAAGTTTTCTTTCGAATATGAGCCACGAGCTGCGCACACCGCTAAATTCAGTTATTGCACTGTCAGGAGTGCTTAACCGCAGGCTTGCAAAGCAAATCCCCGACGAAGAATACAGTTACCTGGAAGTGATTGAACGAAACGGAAAAAATCTGTTATCACTTATAAATGATATTTTGGATATTTCAAGAATTGAATCGGGGATGGAGGAAATTGAAATTTCACAGTTTGATATTTGCACTGCTATAAACGATGTGACGAGCATGATACAGCCACAGGCCACTGAAAAAAACATTTATCTAAATAATGCAGTGTGCAACAGTAAAATTCAAATTTCCAGCGATGTCACCAAGTTCACGCATATACTGCAAAATCTTATTGGCAATGCAGTGAAATTTACTGAAAAAGGAGGAGTCAGTATTTCAGTTAAAAAATTCGACGATAAAGTTGACATTAAAGTTGCCGATACGGGCATTGGTATCAGCGCTGAAAACCTTCCCCATATTTTTGACGAATTCAGACAAGCTGATTCCGGTATGTCTCGCCGATTTGGAGGAACGGGACTCGGTTTGGCCATAGCAAAAAAATTTGCAAATCTGCTTGGCGGATCCATAGTGGTTAATAGTGTGCCGGGAGAGGGTTCTGAATTTACACTTACCCTTCCATTGGTTTACGATGAGTATAACCAGATAATCGAAAATACTAGTGATTATGCCAACATGCCAGAAACTATCAGTAAGACTGAAATTAGTATAGTGCCTGGTGGTACTAAAACGGTCATGCTTGTCGAAGACAGTGAACCGGCAGTTATTCAGATAAAAGATTTTTTAGAAGAAAACGGATACAAAGTAGTGGTTGGTAAAGACGGTGCTGAGGCTTTGGAATTATTCAACACTATAATTCCTGATGCAATTATTTTAGATTTAATGATGCCCGGAATCGATGGATTTCAGTTACTTCAATCCATTCGCGATGCAGACATCACCGCGCACATACCTGTATTGATACTCACAGCTAAATACATTACCAAAGATGACCTTCAATTTTTGAAGCGGAATAATGTATATCAGCTTATCCAAAAGGGAGATATAAAGCGAAATGAACTCGTAAAAGTGGTAGGTGAAATGATAATTGGCAAAACGGCAGAAGTTGATGTGCCTGTTAAAGAGAGGCAAGCTATAACCGGAAAGCCTACTGTGCTGGTGGTTGAAGACAATCCGGATAATATGATTACAGTAAAAGCACTTTTGGCAGATAAATATACTGTAATTGAAGCATTTAATGGTATCGAAGGAGTTGAGAATGCTAAAAAATATATTCCCGATTTAATATTAATGGATATAGCATTGCCTGAGATGGATGGGATTCAAGCCTTTAATTACATCAGAAGAGATGCACAACTGCAACATATTCCTGTTATAGCATTAACTGCAAGTGCACTCAAGGAAGACCGTGAACTTGTTTTAGGGCATGGATTTGACGCCTTTATTGCAAAACCAATTGACGAAAGCAACTTTTTCAAAACCATTAATACAATTCTTTATGGAAAATAAAAAAATAAAAATTCTTGCAATCGATGACAACAGTGATAACCTGATTTCTCTTAAAGCAATCATTTCAGAAGTACTTCCACAATCGGTCGTATATTTGGAATTGAGCGGGCTAGGCGGTATAGAGTCGGCTAGGAAAAACGAACCTGATGTGATATTGCTCGACATTGTAATGCCCGGGATGGATGGTTATGAAGTATGCAAAACACTCAAGGCTAATGAGCAACTGTCGGAAACTCCCATCATCTTTCTTACTGCATTAAAAGGAGATAAACAAAGTCGCATTTTAGCACTTGAAGCCGGTGGAGAAGCCTTTTTAGCTAAACCCATTGACCCTACAGAACTCAAAGCACAGATTCTTGCCATGCTCAAAATAAAAGAAGCAGCATCGTTAAAGAGAGACGAAAAATCCTTGCTTGAAGACATGGTTCAAAAACGGACGGAAGAACTAAATAAAATAAATATTGCAACGCTCAATTTGCTTGAAGACCTGAATAATGAAGTTGAAATTAGAAAGCAAAGTGAAGTGGCGTTGCGAGAAAGCGAAAGACAATTTGCCTTCCTGGCCGGAACTGCTTTCGATTTAATAAAATTAACCTCAACTCAAAAGATATATGAATATACCACCCGAAAAATATTTGAACTGATCGAAGATAAAGGTATTGTTGCCAGCGTGGAATATGATACAGAGTCCAACCGCTGGAAAATGCAACATGTAGAAGGAATTCAAAATGAATTAGCCGAGTTGGCAAAGATTTTTGGTTTTGATATCAGGAAATTGGATGGCGAAATCAGCACAAAGTATTATGATAAAATAATTGGCGGAAAACTGGAAGAAATTAAATTTGATTTTCCGGGACTCTTCAATAATAAATTTTCCGATATAGTTGGTGTAGCAGTAAAAAAAATGTTATCTGTAGAAAAACTTTATTCAATCGGATTTCAGGAGAACAATAAAATATTCGGCAATATCACTTTGGTTACTAAGAAGAATGCCAAACCTCTCAATACAGAACTGATTGAAGCTTTTGTCCTACAGGTAACAAATATTATTAAAAAGCAGAAATCGGAAGAAGCGCTGAGCCAGAACGAGGAAAAACTGAAAAACATCTTTAAGGTAGCGCCCTCAGGCATCGGCATAGTAAATAACCGAATTCTGACTGAAGTCAATTTTAGAGTCTGCGAAATGACCGGCTATAGTTCTGAAGAATTGATAGGTCAAAGCTCCAGAATTTTATATCCTTCACAAAAGGAATATGAATACGTTGGCCAAGAATATTCTGCTCAAATTGCTAAATATGGAACAAGCATGATTGAAACACGCTGGCAAAGAAAAGACGGTACTGTACTGGATATACTTCTGACTTCTACGGCAAATAATCCAGCGGATCTGTCTCTAGGTAATATTTTTACTGCGCTGGATGTCTCGAAGCGCAAACAGGCAGAAAAGAACCTGAAACTTCTTAACCGTGCCGTAGAATCAAGTTCTGTTTCGGTGGTTATTACTGATGCAGAAGGACATATCAATTACGTTAATCCGTATTTTACCAAACTTACTGGATATTCTCTAGAAGAAGCGTTGGGGAAAAATCCTCGGATTCTGAAATCGGAGTATCAACCAGCAAAATTTTATGAAGAACTTTGGAATACTATTCTATCAGGAAAAGAATGGACAGGTGAATTACTAAACCGGAAAAAAAACGGGGAACTCTATTGGGAAAATGTTATTATATCACCTATTCTTAATAGTATAGGGGAGGTAACCAATTTTGTAGCCATTAAAGAGGATATTTCTGAAAGAAAAAAAATACTCGAAGATCTTGTTGTAGCCAAGGAAAGAGCTGAGGAGAGCGACAGACTTAAATCAGCATTCCTCGTAAATGTGAGCCACGAAATTAGAACACCCATGAACGGCATTTTAGGATTTTCTGAATTATTGAAAGATCCTAACCTTTCAGGTGAAAATCAGCAGGCTTATATTGATATAATCGGCAAAAGTGGTAAAAGGATGCTCAATATTATAAGCGATATTATTGATATTTCAAAGATTGAAGCCAACCTAATGACATTGAATGTTAAGACACTGAATATTAACGAACAGATTGAAGATATATATACTTTCTATAAACCTGAAACTGAAGCCAAGAATTTAAAGCTCACATTTAAAAACCCTTTACCAGCAAGCGAAGCAATCATCAAAACCGACGATGTTAAGGTATATGCCATACTTACCAACCTGGTAAAAAATGCCATAAAATTCACGAAGCAAGGATCCATAGAAATTGGTTATAATGTAGTGACTAAGCAAGTCGGGTCTTTTCTTCAATTTTATGTAAAAGATAGCGGTATAGGAATTCCAAAACATAGGCAAGATGCTATATTTAAGCGTTTTATCAAGGCTGACATACAAGATGTTATGGCTTATCAAGGTGCCGGTTTGGGTTTGTCAATCTCAAAAGCTTATGTAGAAATGCTTGGTGGAAAAATATGGGTTGAAAGCGAGGAGGGCAATGGTTCCACTTTTTATTTCACCTTGCCTTTCAATATCAAAACAATAAATGTATCCACAGAACGGCAAATTGTGCCTTCAGAAAAAAACGATACCGGTAAAAAACTAAAAATACTGATTGTAGAGGACGATGAAATATCGGAAATGTTAATTGATAATTATATAAAAATATTTGGCAAAGAAATTTTAAAAGCAAAAAACGGTATTGAAGCAGTTGAAGTTTGCCGTAATAATCCTGACATTGACTTAATATTGATGGATATTCGTATGCCCGGAATGAGTGGTTATGAAGCCACCAAACAAATTCGTGAGTTCAACAAAGATGTTGTCATTATTGCACAAACAGCTTATGGTATGTTGGGAGAAAGGGAAAAAGCCTTGAATGTAGGTTGCAACGATTATATTGCAAAACCTGTAATCAAATACACTTTACATGAATTGATACAGAAGTATTTCGGAAACTGATGACTATTAATATTTTCCGACACGCAGTTACAATAAAATTTCATTGTAACTGTGTGTTTTTTGTTATCTTTTGAATGCCATTGTTGCAAATTGTATTTGTTTGAAAATTAAACTGTTATTGTTTTGCAAGGGTGAAAATGGAAAGATAAATTTTCATAAAAATTTAAGTCTTATCTTCTTTAAAGAAAAATAATTTTTGATATTAAAACCCTCGATTATTATATTCCATCTTTGGGTTCTAAGGGTGTTGGTAAAATTAATTGGTAAAAATCAGCATCCAACCATTTCCCAAATTTGTATCCTACTTGCTTAAATGTTCCACTCAATTCAAAACCAAAAGATTTGTGCAGATCAACACTTACTTTATTTGCCGAGTCAATTACTCCAATTATGCAATGATAATTTTGCGATGTCGCGTTTTTTATAATTTCGTTTAACAGTATTTTTCCATATCCTTTCCCTCTGTGGTCTTTATGCACGTATAAAGAGTTTTCGATGGTGTATTTATAGGCTGGACGAATTCGAAAAGTACCATAAGATCCAAAACCAAGTAAGTTGTTGTTGTCATCGACTAAGCCAATAATTGGAAAATTATTTTGTTTTTTTGTTTCAAACCAACTTTCAATAATTTCTTCTGTCCATACTTTATAATCATATAAAGCAGTGGAATTAAGAATTGCATCGTTAAAAATATCTAATACTTCCTTGGCGTATTCTCTTGTAAGTGAAATTATTTTCATATCCTAATTTTATTTATTTCTATTCATTTACTTGTTTCAACAAAAGTACAAACAAAAACTAAGAAAAATCATTTTAATTTTTCAAAAAACACTTGTGTGAATTGTAAATCATTGATTTTTGATATTTTCAATGTGTTATTTGGCAAAATATCAAATATTTATCTAAAATTGCAATCTCTACATTGCAATTTAGTAAAAAACCTATATCTTTGCACTGTTTTTCTACTCAAAAAAACATACGCTAATATATATTCCAAAACCCAATTATACCACTGAAAATGAATTTATTAGAAAAAGTCATGGATCGTGCTAAGTCTAACTTACAACGTATCGTTTTGCCCGAGGGCACAGAAATTCGCACATTAAAAGCTGCCGACATTATTTTAAAAGAAAAAGCTGCAAAATTAATTTTAATTGGGGATGAAAAAGAAATCGAAAAATTAGCTGATGAGAATAAGCTCGAATATATAAAGGAAGCTCTGATTGTGAATCCAAACAAGGATTCCAAAATGGAAATTTACACTAATTTGCTTTACGAAATCAGAAAGAGCAAAGGAATGAACATGGAAGAAGCAACAAAATTGGCAAAAGATCCATTGTATCTTGGCTGTTTAATGATAAAAAATGGTGATGCTGATGGTGAATTAGCCGGAGCACAAAATACAACAGGCAATGTGCTACGTCCGGCATTTCAAATTGTGAAAACATTACCCGGCATAAATGTAGTTTCGGGTGCAATATTAATGTTTACACCTACCAAACAATATGGTGAAGATGGACTGTTAGTTTTTGCCGATTGTGCTGTAAATCCGAATCCTACAGCTCCTGAATTGGCGCAAATTGCAATTTGTACAGCTGATACGACACGTGCCATTTGCGGTTTTGAACCAAAAGTAGCCATGTTGAGCTTTTCTTCAAAAGGAAGTGCAAAACATGAATTTGTTGACAAAGTGGTAGAAGCTACCCGTTTAGCAAAAGAAATGAATCCTGAAATGCAAATCGATGGTGAATTACAAGCCGATGCTGCCTTGGTAGAAGCCATTGGACAAAGCAAAGCTCCAGGCAGCAAAATTGCCGGACATGCTAATGTGTTGGTTTTCCCCGATTTACAAGCAGGAAATATTGGTTACAAATTGGTTGAACGTTTTGCAGGAGCACAGGCTGTTGGCCCAATTTTACAAGGTATGGCTGCACCAATAAACGATTTATCACGTGGCTGCTCGGTAGATGATATTGTGCGCATGATTACAATTACAGCCAATCAGGCAATGAAGTAGATTTTGGTTAATTTGTTAATTAGTTCATCAGTTAATTAGTTTATTGGTTAATTGGTTCATCGGTTAATTAGTTTATCGGTTAAATGGTTCATCTGTTATTTAGTTCATTAGTATATCAGATATTTAGTTTGTAAGTTAATGAAAAAGAGTTATTTATCAGCACCTCTCATATTGATATAACAACGATTTTGATATAATTAAGGAGATAAATTGTTGAAAAAATAAGAATATAGTCAGTTTATTTTATGAATTAACTTCAAATTATGCCCAAAAACTCCCCCTTCAGGGGGTTGGGGGGCTGAGTAGTTACGAAAAAGAATATAGTAAATCAAGCAACAAATCAACCAGTCAACAAATTAACTAGTCAACCAATTAACCAAGCAACAAGTCAACCAATCAACAAAACAAAAAATAAATATAAAAAATGGCAGAGGAAATTATTGAAGCTATTGAACGCTATGGTTTAAGCAAGCGAAACAGAAAGCGGTCGCTTTTTTCGCGAATAGGAGTAGTAGGTTGTGGTAAGGAAGGAAGCGTGATTGCAACAATTGCAGCACTGAAAGGTATGGAAGTTGTTTTTTTGGAGCCAACTCAGGAAAAAATTGACAATGCATATCTTCGTATTGAAAGCAAATTAGACAAAAAAATTGCCAATTGGGGTTTAACCGAAAACGAAAAGAAAGCCATAATGGGTCGTATTCAGGGTATTTCGGAATACGAAGGTTTTATTGGTTGCGATTTCGTGATTGAGGCTATTCGTTACGACGACAATACGGGCGAAAGACATATACCACAACGCAAAGAAGTTTTCAGACAATTGGAAGAAGTGTTGTCAGAAAAAGCCATTATTGCATCCAATGTTTCTACTGTTGTGGTAACTGAACTGGCTGCTGAAATGAAATATCAGGATAGATGTATTGGTTTACATTTCTTATCAAATATTCCTGATTCTCAAATCATTGAAATAGTTCGTGGACTAAATACTTCGGACGAAACTTACGAAAAAGTATGTTTGTTTGCTAAGTTGATTAAACACGATTATGTACTTGTTATGGAATCGGCAGGTTTGATAAGTCTTCGTATGTTTTTAATTCAATTAAACGAAGCCTGTGCCATATTAATGGAAGGTATCGCTACAAAAGAAGATATCGACAAGGTGTTGACCATAGGTTTTGGTCATAGATTGGGTGTTTTTCGCACGGCCGATATTATTGGAATTGAAAAGATAGTGAAACTGCTTGAAAATCTTTTTGACGAATATGGCTATATGAAATATAAGCCATCGCCAATTTTAATGCAACTATCACGTGCTAAGCACTTTGGTGTAAGCAAAAACAAAGGTTTTTATATTTACGACGATATGGGTAATATAATTAAATAGAGGAGGAAAAATTAACATGAAGATATTGGTTTTGAACTGTGGAAGTTCGTCGGTAAAATATAAATTGTTGGACATGAACACGAACGAAGAGCTGGGCTCAGGTGGAGTTGAAAAAATTGGGATGAAAGGTTCATTTTTGAAACATAAAAGACAAGATGGGCAAAAAATTCTTTGTAAGGGTGAAGTGCTTGAGCATCAATTGGCTATAGAATATATATTGGGGATTTTAACCAGCGAAAAACATGGAGCTATAAGTTCGCTTGATGAAATAGATGCTGTAGGACACAGAGTCGTACATGGTGGTGAAAAATTTAATTCCAGTGTACTTATTACAGACGATGTTATTCAAAAAATTGTTGATTGTATAGATATTGCCCCTTTACATAATCCACCAAATTTGGCCGGAATATATGCCATCAACGAATTGATGCCAAGTGTACCACAAGTGGCAGTTTTCGATACGGCTTTTCATCAAACTATGCCCGACTATGCCTATATGTATGGAATTCCTTATTCATTGTACAAAAAATATGGTATTCGTCGCTATGGTTTTCATGGTACAAGCCATCGTTTTGTGTCGAAACGTGCCTGCGATTTTTTAGGTGTAAAATATTGCAACAGCAAAATGATTACCGCTCATATTGGTAATGGAGCTTCAATAGCTGCTATAGAAAACGGAAAGTCAGTTGATACCTCCATGGGCTTTACACCTATTGAAGGTTTAATGATGGGTACCCGTTCGGGTGATGTGGATTTAGGTGTTGTTACTTTTCTGATGGAAAAAGAAATGATTGGTGCAGCGGCAGTATCTACCTTATTCAACAAACATAGTGGTGTTTTAGGAGTTTCCGGCCTTTCATCTGATATGCGCGACATAGAAAAAGCAATTTCAGAAGGAAATGAACGAGCCAAAGTAGCTTTAGATATGTATGAATATCGCATTAAAAAATACATTGGTTCATATATTGCAGCTTTGAATGGTGTTGATGTATTGGTATTTACCGGTGGAGTTGGCGAAAACCAGACTGCTACACGCGAAAAAGTTTGTGAAGGATTTGCCTATATGGGTCTGAAAATTGATAAGGAACTAAATGCTAAAAGTCGTGGAACTGAAGTCGTAATTAGCACATCAGACTCAACCGTTAAAGTCGTTGTTATTCCTACCGATGAAGAATTAATGATTGCAACCGACACCTTAGAAATTGTGAATTCAAGTAACTAATTTAAAGACATATAGTGAATTTTAGCCCCAAAACATCAAATTAGTTTTGGGGCTTTTTTTGAATCTGTTTTTCGCAAAACGCCTATTTTGTTTGCTTAAATTTATATGATAATAATCAATTTGTATTGATTTTTAATCAAAAAAGTTAAATAAAATATATTAAGTGAACAAAAGTTCATAGTTTTGCATTTTATTTTTTTAATTTGAACAATTACTCTATGACCAGAAAATTTTTTTATTTATTACTTATTTTATCTTCAAACATTTACGCGGCCAACAAACATACCATTAGTGGTACAATAACAGATGCCACATCTGGCGAAAGCCTAATAGGAACAAGTATTTCGGTGAAAGAAATAAATGGAACAGGTGTAACAACAAATGCTTATGGATATTACTCTTTAACTTTACCGGATGGAAAATATAACCTAGTGATTTCTTATCTCGGGTATAAAACTCAGAATATTGCGATTGTTTTTAACGAAAATAAAATGCTAAATATCAAACTCGAACCCAATTCACAACAATTGGATGAGGTTGAAATTACAGCTGTACGAAAAAACAACAATATCACTTCCAACGAAATGGGCGTGGAAAGGCTTCAGATAAAAGAAATTAGCAAAATTCCGGTGCTTTTTGGTGAGGCTGATATAATGAAAACACTTAAACTTACCCCGGGAATTAAATCGGTAGGCGAAGGTAGTGGAGGTATGTATGTGCGTGGCGGAAACAATTCGCAAAACCTTATTTTGCTCGACGAAGCAACTGTTTATAATGCCGACCACTTATTGGGATTCTTCTCTACATTCAACAGCGATGCTATAAAAGACGTACAAATGTTCAAAGGCACTGCTCCTGCAGAGTATGGTGGTCGTATTTCGTCGGTATTGGATATAAAAATGAATGATGGCAACAACCAAAAATATCATGTTGGCGGTGGAATAGGTTTGATATCATCGAGGCTCAATGTGGAAGGTCCGCTGGTAAAGGGCAAAAGCTCGTTCCTTGTTTCGGCACGCCGTACCTATGCCGACTTGTTTCTTAAACTTTCGCCCGACGAACTTATCAATGGGAATCAACTGTATTTCTATGACTTAAATGCAAAATTAAATTACACTATCAACGACAAGAACAGACTTTATTTATCGGGATATTTTGGACGGGATATTTTTAAATTTCAGGATAGATTCGGAATCGATTGGGGAAACTCAACCGGTACTTTGCGTTGGAATCATATATGGAACGAGAAACTCTTTAGTAACACTTCAGTGATTTATGCCGATTATGATTATCGTATTAATATTGAACAAGATGCAGGTTTTAGTCTAACTTCAATTATTAAAAACTGGAATTTCAAACATGAATTTCAGTATTTTTTAAATAGTAAAAACACCATATCGTTTGGTGTAAACTCAATTTTGCACAGCATTATACCCGGACAACTCGAAACTACCGAAGATTCGGACATCAACCCTATTGAGCTTCAAGAGAAATTTGCTGTTGATAATGGCTTGTATATTAGTAATGTATGGAAACCTTCATATAATTTGAATATCAATTACGGTTTACGTCTTGCAGTTTATCATCTTTTCGGTCCAGGTGAATTTTATACATATCAGGATGCCGAAGTTAACAGTACGAAAACTTTTGCTAAGGGTGAAATTGTACAAACCTATTTCAATTTGGAACCCCGCATAAATATTGCTTATATTATGAATGATCGTAACTCATTTAAAGCAAGTTACACCCGAAACACTCAAAATTTACATTTAATATCCAATTCTACATCTTCTACTCCAACTGATATTTGGATTTCGTCGAGCAATAATGTTAAACCTGAAATTGGCGATCAGGTTTCAATGGGTTATTTTACCAATTTTGCAAAAGATAAATATCAGGTTAGCAGCGAAATATATTATCGTTGGATGCAAAATCAACTTGATTTACGCAATGGAGCCAATATTAATGCCAATGATAAAATTGAAGGTGAATTGCTCTTTGGCAAAGGACGTGCTTATGGGCTCGAACTGTTGCTAAAAAAAACACAGGGCAAACTAACCGGCTGGATAGGATATACTTACTCAAAAACCGAAAGACTGATTGATGGCATAAATAACAACAACTGGTATCCCGCACGTCAGGATATTACACACGATGTTTCGATTGTAGGTATTTACGACCTAAGTAAAAAATGGAGTATATCGGCAACTTGGGTTTACAATACCGGCAATGCAGTAACGTTTCCAAGTGGCAAGTATCTGATAAATAATAATGTACAATATTATTTTACTGAGCGCAACGGATATCGTATGCCGGCATATCACCGATTGGATTTAGGTGCAACATGGACTTTGAAAAAAACCAAGAAGTTTGAAAGCAGTTTGAACTTTTCAGTTTACAATGCATATGGCCATAAAAATCCATATTCTATTGATTTTGAACAAGATGAAACTGACCCAACAAAAACAAATGCTGTTATGACATACTTGTTTACCTACGTTCCATCAATTACTTATAACTTTAAATTCTGAGAATAATTAACAAAGATTGAGAAACCTCAAACTTCAAACCTCAAACAAATAATATGAACTTCAAACTCTTAATAACGGTATCAATATTCACACTTTTAATTACGGCTTGTACCGAAATAATTGATGTTGATATAAATTCCGCAAAACCACAAACGGTTGTGGAAGCAAGCATTGCTCTTAATGAGCCGGCCAAAGTAATTATTTCAAAATCTATTGACCTTGATCAACCCATTAATTTTGTGGGAATTGAAAATGCGATTGTAAAAATAACAGATAATTCGGGTAAATCAGAAATTCTAAAACACATTAAACAAGGTCTTTACAGCTCAACAGCCTTATTTGGCGAAAAGGGGAAAACTTATACATTATCCATTCAAAATGGAGAGGAATCTATTTCGTCTTTATCAACGATTCCAAACTTTGTTCCTATTGATTCGTTTAAAGTAGAAAAATCAATATATCCGGGTGGTGGTGGCCCAATGGGAGATATGCCTGCCAATTTTTTGGAAATAAAAATAAAATACACCGATCAAATTAACGAGAAAAACTACTATCGTATATTGCTGTCAGTAAATGGGATAGCTCGAAGTGGAAACGATATTTCGGATGATAGATTTAATAATGGAAAACAGGTGGAAAGCACTTTAATCATGTTTGATCCCAATTTAAAAACCGGTGATAAAATTGGAATTGAGATGCAATGTATCGACAAAAATGTATTCGAATACTTTAAAAGCATGGGTAATAGTGCCATGGGTCCTGGTAATTCTTCGAGTCCGGCCAACCCTTATACCAATTTAAAGGGTGTTTTATTAGGGTTTTTCAATGCACATACTGTTGAACGAAAAGAATATATATTGCCTTAATTATTAGTAGTTTAAAGCGTATAAATGCATAATCAATCTGAAATTCAATAAGATTATATTGTTAATTAAATTTAAGTTGTAATCTGTTGAAAATATAATCTTCTAATTGAAAATTAACGATTGAATTAATTTTGAATTACGCACTAGAGCATATCCTTCAGAAGGTTGTGAGCTTAATACTTACATGAATTATATTTAATCGAATATCGGGGGTTTAATAAATGGAATAATTTTTCTAATTTTGTGTGCAACAAAATGTGTTTAATATGCATCATATTTGGTATAATCTAAAAACATTATTCACAATTAAAACTAAATAAATTATGAAACGGGTTC
>CAMBSB010000082.1 GCA_945870155.1 Paludibacter jiangxiensis
ATAAATGCTTTCTTTAAGTGTTGTGTTAGAGTCTTCATGATTTTGTGTGTTGGTTTACACAAAAATGGAGACTCTTTTTTAATTATTTACATATAGTGGTGATTTTTAATTGCGAAAATATGAGGAAACAAAATTACTAATTACAAATAATCAAAAGACAGATGAGCTACACCCTCCTGATAGCTATCGGGGTGGAGGGGCTGGGGGAGGTCGATACTCTCAAACGTGCTGAATACAACACGGCTGATTCGGACGTATATGGTTTTATAAAGGATGCCAGAAGAGATCTTTTGGAAAATCCAACACATGCAGAGATAATGCTTTGGAAGTATTTGAAAAATAATCAAACTGGGTATAAATTCAGGCGACAACATGTGATAGGTAAATATATTGTAGACTTTGTGTGTTTACCCAAAAAGTTAGTTATTGAGGTTGATGGAAAAATACACTTAAAAAAGCAGGAAGACGATGCTATAAGAACAGCAGACTTGAATGCCTTAGGGTTTCGTGTTATTAGGTTTAAAAATGAAGATGTTTTTCTTAATGTTTCAAATGTGATGGCAGATATTAAAACGGAACTGGAACTCTAAATAAATATCTGACCACCTCAGTTCGGCGTAGTGTAGTTCGCGCGGGATGTTCGGTGTAATTTCCAAACTACACCGGGTTAAAAGGAAAGCCTACCTGCGGTAGGCAGACTCCGGCTTTTCATATTTAAATATAATGTGGAATGCTTTAGTTTTACTTTCCCGTTACTCGGGACAAGTTTAGCTTTGACATTGCGGGATGCTATGGCAAATATCTTGTAATGAATTTTATACGCCACGAAAAACGGGGCTAAAATGCTGAGAAAATAAGAATATAGTCAGTTTATTTTATGAATTAACTTCAAATTATGCCCCAAAACACCCCTTAGGGGGTTGGGGGCTAGTTACAAAAAAACGAAAGTAGTTTATATAGAAATTAAAACAATATGAATATAAGAAAACAAATTTTATTGCTATTTTGCATAACCCTTTTTAGTTTAGGGCAAGCACAGGTATCAAAAACCGTAAACAGTACAGCGGGAACTTTAGCAGGATCATTCACTCCGGCAGAGAAAAAAACAATTACCAACCTAAAAGTAACAGGCACTTTAAACAAGTCCGATTTCTTTTATATGCGTGATAGTCTGTCAGTGATTCAGATTTTGGATTTGAGCGAAGCCAGAATTACAAGTCCCTTTGATACTATACCCGATCAGGCATTTAAAAACAAAAAAACACTGCAAAAAATATCTTTTCCAACTAACTTAGTTCGAATAGGATATGCTGCATTTTATAGTTGTAGCGGGTTGTTGTCGGTGGAAGTTCCGGCAACCGTTACTTCAATAGGAACATCTGCATTTACAAGTTGTGGTCTCAAATCCGTAATATTGCCTCCAACTGTGATTTCATATTATGGTGATGCTTTTTATGACTGCGATTCATTAGTTACTGCCACTACACCTTTTACAATATATTCCGGTGGCTACCTTTTCTCAAGTTGTGATAACTTACGAAATATTATAGTACCTGAGGGAGTAACAACAATTAGACCTAGTGCTTTTAGAGGGTTATCGAGCATGACTAATATAAAACTTCCATCGTCACTTACTTCTATTGAAACTCAGGCGTTCTATAATTGTAATGCTTTGGATTCAATAATGATACCTGAAGGAGTAACTTCAATTGGGGAAGGTGCCTTTTGGCAATGTATAAAATTGAAGTCGGTAAGACTGCCTAAATCTTTAACCACCATTAAAGCCACCGGGTTTGCCTATTGCAGTTTACTAAGTTCTATAGAAATCCCTGCTACTGCAACAGCCGTTGAAAGTGAGGCTTTCAGAGCTTGTACCGGTTTGGTCACTGTAACGACAGTTTCGGGGAACGCCACAACAGGTGGAAATATATTTAGTTATTGTACAAACATCAAAAACATCATTATACCTGAAGGAACAACAGCAATAAGGAACGCAGCATTCAGCAGCAATTTTGCTTCTGTAACATCCATCAAGATACCTGCTTCAGTTAAAGGCATAGGTGATCAGGCTTTCTCAGGTTGTAGCGGCATTGTATCCATTTCTATTCCTGACAGTGTAAGTTCTATCGGGGCGTATGCCTTTTCCGGTTGTAGTGGATTGACAACAGTTAACATCCCAAATGCAGTAAGCAATTTGGGAGTTTATTCATTCCAGAATTGCAGCAACCTGAGTTCAATAAGCTTACCAATAAGTTTGACAAGCATTAACGAGGGAGTCTTTTCGGGCTGCTCCAAGTTAGCTTCTGTCAGTTTACCAAATTCTATTGTTTCTTTAGGTAAATCTGCTTTTTCGGGTTGTACTGCACTGGTTTTAACCAGCATTCCAGGCACTGTGACTACCATTGGCGAGTCTTGTTTTTCAGGATGTCAATCATTGAAATCCATCGTAATTCCTTCTTCAATCAGTGCAATAAATACCACCGCATTTGCGGGTTGTACCGGGTTGACTTCCATTCAGTTCTCCAATTCGAATATTACAATAGGCTATCAGGCATTTTTAGGGTGTAACGGACTCTCTTCTATCATCATTCCTCGTAATGCTTCTATAACTAATAACGCTTTTCAAGATTGCAAAGGGCTTGTAATTGCCACAAGTCCTTACGCTTATAATTCGGGATACATTTTCCAGGGTTGCGTTAATCTAAAGACCATTATTATCCCTTCGGGCTTGAGTTCTATTCGGGATTATGCTTTCTACAATTGTAGCACGTTGGATTCTATAAATGTTCCTGCTTCAGTTTTTTCAATTGGCAACAATGCCTTTAATGGCTGTAGCAGTTTGAAAAAGTTCAGTTTGCCCCAATATTTAAATTCAATAGGTGAATTTGGTCTGGCAAATTGCAGCAGTTTAACTTCAATAAGTTTACCGGCTACACTCACTGTAATATCTAACTATTGTTTTTCAAGATGTACAGGTCTAAGTTCTGTAACTATACCGGTTACGGTCAATACGATTAGCTCGTATGCGTTTGATGGATGCACGGGTTTAAATTTAATTTTTATAGAAAACTCTTTTCCGATTGACTTAACTAAATATACATCAGTATTCAATAGTGTAAACAAAACCTCCTGCGTCCTGAATGTGCCTTATGGGACAAAAGCACGTTACTTAGCAGCCAATCAGTGGAGTGATTTTACGAATATCGTTGAAAAATCAACAGGTATTTTTATCAGTTCCAATAAAGCAGAACTTTCATCTAATCCGGGTAGTATGATTAGTCTTGATGTAAAAGCCAATGTAGCCTGGACAGCCAGTTCCAACCAATCGTGGTTAACTGTGTCTCCAACTTCGGGTGCAGGTGATAACACGCTTACATTTACGGCAGATAATGCTCAGATAACTACTATTAGAAGAGCAATTATTACTCTTTCAGCACCGGGTTATATCTCTCAAACCGTTGAGTTGACTCAAAAACTGTCACCAAAGACAATCAATATTTCAGCGGGTGGACTTTCATCCGCTTTGACAGCCGATGAGCTTAGTTCCTTATCAACACTTATTCTTAGCGGCACTATGGATGCACGTGATTTTAAAACTTTGCGCGATAGTATGCCTCAGCTGACTGATTTGGATTTAACGGGAGTTTCAATTGCTGCTTATACCGGAGCCAATGGTACCTATACTAATTCGATAACTTATCCAACCAATGTTTTTCCAATATATGCTTTTTATAATAGCAATACAGGAAAAGGGAAAACAAGCTTGAAAAACATTAAATTAGCATCAACAATTACCTCAATTGGGTCTAATGCATTTGGAGCTTGTAGTGGGTTAACTACTTTTTCGATCCCTTCATCAGTGGTTTCAATAGGTAGTAATGCTTTCTATAATTGTACAGGGCTAAGTTCAATTACCATTCCCACATCGGTAAGTAGCATAGGTAGTTATGCATTTTATAACTGTACAGGATTGGCTTCAATAATCGTGAATTCAAGCTATCCGATTGACCTAACCAACCCTATTAATGTGTTTTACAATATAAATAAAACCACTTGTTCATTATATGTGCCTTATGGCTCAAAATCACTTTATGCTGCTTTAACCCAATGGAAAGACTTTACTAACATAGTGGAAAATGCAACAGGTTTTATACTAAGTACAAATAAATTAAAAATACCTTATAATGCAGGAAGCAGCGTTAGTGTTGATTTAAAGTCCAATGTGGCTTGGACAGTTAGCTCCGACCAACCGTGGCTTAGGGTGAATCCCGGTTCTGGCTCGGGGAACTCCACACTAGTACTCACTGCTGAAACGAATACGACATCAACCACAAGAAAAGGGATTATCACTGTATCAGCTCCCGATTGTATATCTCAAACCTTGGAAGTGATACAAAATATTGCTCCCAAAACTATCGATATCACTGCCGGAGGATTATCTACCGCTCTCACAACTGATGAGCTCAGTTCACTTTCATCGATAACTCTAACAGGTACTATGGATGCACGTGATTTTAAAACCTTACGGGATAAAATGCCTTTGTTGACCGATATTGATTTTACGGGTACTTCAATCCTCGCTTATACGGGAATAGATGGGACAAATCCATATTCAACAATTTATCCGGCTAATACTATTCCGCAGCAAGCATTTTACGGAAAAACAATTTTAAAATCGGCTGTAATACCGTCAACAGTTACTGCTATTGGTAATTATGCCTTTCAAAATTGTACAGGTATAAATTCTTTTTCTATTCCTTCAACCATTAATTCATTAGGATACAATGCTTTTTATGGTTGTAGCGGTTTAACATCAATTTATTCCAATTCTTCTTATCCAATTGATTTAAGTAATTCCTATAGTGTGTTTTATAATGTAAATAAAACTACCTGTACATTGTATGTGCCCTATAAAGCAAAAGCACTTTATGCCGCTGTCAATCAATGGAGTGCTTTCAATAATGTAGTAGAAAATACGCAAGGGTTTATGGCAGGTTCAAACAAAATAAAATTAGCTTATGCCAAAGGTTCCACAGGTTCAATAGATATTTCAGCTAATGTCAACTGGACAGCTACATCCGACCAGTCGTGGGTTACAGTGAGCCCTACTTCAGGATCAGGAGATGGAAAGTTGACTTTTATTGTTGAAAAAAATGATTCAACATCTCGTCGTTATGCTAATGTTATTTTATCTTCACCGGGTTATGGCTCTCAAATCATAACAGTTACACAAACCGGATTTCCTAAAACAATCAATATCAATGCCGGTGGACTTTCCACGAGCTTAACAAGCACGGAATTGAGTTCTACAGCCTATCTTATAATTACCGGCACAATGGATGCGCGTGATTTTAAAACTATGCGGGATAATATGCCCGAACTGGCATATTTAGACATAACCGGAACTATAATTTCTGCTTATACCGGAGCAGAGGGTACATGGATGTACAGTTCGGCTTATTATGCAAATGCAATACCAACTAATGCATTTTATAATTCAAATAACAGTGTTGCAAAAACCAGTTTGATTTCTGTAAAACTTCCTTCCAATGTTATTTCTATTGATTATTCTGCCTTTAAGGGTTGTACCGGCTTAATCTCCTTTACAATTCCATCTTCGGTTACATCTCTCAGTTACTATGCATTTCAGGGTTGCAGTAATTTAACTTCCATTTATGTAAACACTACAAGTCCTATAGATTTAACTAATTCGAATATGGTATTTGATGGTGTAAATAAAACTAATTGCACCATCTATGTCCCGTATGCCACAAAAGGACTTTATGCTGTTGCCAATCAATGGAAAGATTTTACGAATATAGTGGAAAGTGCTCAGGGTTTCTTAGTTAGTCAAAGATCTGTCAAATTTTCCTCTACAGTCAAAAGTAAAAGTATTTCAATACCTGTCAAAGCAAATGTTGCCTGGAAGGCTCAGTCCAATCAATCCTGGCTGGCTGTAAGTGCAAATGACAGCATACTGACTTTGACTGCCGAACCCAACCCTTCGGATACAATACGAAAAGCAAGCGTTACAGTAACTTCACCTGGTTTAGAGTCACAAACCGTGGATATAACTCAGGCAGCTGCACCCCGAATAGTTACGGCCGGCGGACTTTCAACACTTCTCACTGCTAGCGAGTTAAGTACAATAAAAGATTTAGCATTGATGGGAACGATGGATGCGCGAGATTTTAAAACCATACGTGATAATATGCCTGCATTGGCTAATTTAGATCTGAACGCTGTAAATATTGTTGCATATCAAGGCAAAGACGGAACAGCAAGAACTGGTTTATATACCAACTATTCCGACAACGAAATTCCTAAAGAAGCATTTTCTTATTATATTAAAACTGTAATTTTACCTGAGACCACAGTTTCAATAGGTAGTTATGCATTCGGTAATGCCGGCAATTTAACTTCAATTGAATGGCCATCGAAATTAAGATTAATAAAAGATCTTGCTTTTTTTAAATGTGTAAAATTACCATTAATTAGTTTCCCCGATTCGCTTATTTCAATAGGAGATGCAGCATTTCAGGGCTGTAGTGGCTTTACCGGACAGTTGATGTTACCGTTGAAGTTAAAGAAAATAGGTGTAAGTGCTTTTTATGATTGTAACGGACTTACAGGGTTATTGACAATACCTGCGACTATTGATTCAATCGGATCGAACGCATTTTATAACTGTTCTGGTTTAACGTATTTAGAGATAAAGTCAGCAAATACATTTATAGGAACATATGCGTTTTCAAGTTGCTATAATTTAAAATCAATTATATTACCTCCAAATCTAATAACTTTAAGAGATGGGGTTTTTAGTGGAACTTGGAATCTTAAATCTATCTCGTTTCCATTATCATTACAGACTATAGGTAAAGAGGCGTTTAGGTCTACAGGATTAAATTTTGTAGATTTTCCTGCTTCTCTTACATCAATTGGTGAGTCTGCCTTTTCTTATTCAGGGCTGATTAGTCTTACAATCCCTTCTACACTAAATAATATTGGGGATAATGCATTCTCAGGTTGTACGAGTCTAAACTCCGTTTCGTTCCCGGCAACACTTAAAAAGATAGCAAACGGAATGTTTTCCGGGTGTACAAGTTTAAATCCTATCACGTTTCCTACAGGTTTAGAAGCTATTGGTGATAATGCATTTACTGGCTGCACCGCTTTATCTACTATCAATCTTCCTCCTTCAGTTACTTCTATTGGAACAAATGCTTATGCAAACTGTACAGGCATTAAATCAATTATTTTCTCAACATCGTTAACCACAATTGCTTATAATGCATTTAATAATTGTACCGGAATAACATCACTGGTTATACCAACTACTGTAAAGTCAATAGGATATTCTGCATTTTCGGGTTGTAGCGGATTAAACTCTGTAACTCTACCGTCAACCTTATCAATTATTGATGGTAAGGTTTTTGAAAATTGTTCAAGTTTAACTTCCATCTCAATTCCATCAACAGTTAAATCGATTGGAAATAATGCTTTTTCAAATTGTAAAAGTCTGACTTCTATTACCATTCCTTCACTTGTTGAAACTTTAGGTGAAAGTAGTTTCTATAATTGTACCGGACTTACTAAAATTGATTTGCCACTTGGACTGAAGTCTATCAATTCAAGTGCTTTTGCATATTGTTCCGGAATAACAAGCATAGACATTCCATCGACAGTATTGACAATTGGTGATAAAGTATTTGAGGAATGCACTGCTTTAAGAACAATCAAATTATCTGAAAACCTTCAAACAATAGGATACTATGGCTTTTACGGTTGCATTAACCTAAGTAATATCGCTTTACCAAACACGCTTAAAAGCATGGGTGGATATAGCTTTATGAATTGCAGTTCGTTAAAATCAATTGTTATTCCCCCTCTTATTACTGATATAGGTGATTTTATAAACTGTACAAATTTGACATCTGTGACTCTTAATTCAGGTCTTAAATCAATATCCGGTTTCACTCGGTGTGGATTCAGCACAATAACACTCCCTAATACTTTAACAAGTATTGGATACATGGCATTCGCTGAATGTAAAAATCTAACAACAATCACAATCCCTAATTCAGTTAAGTCGATAGATGATGCAGCATTTAGTAACTGTACAAATTTGAAATCTGTAAATATTCCTGCAAGTGTAAATGATATTGGTGTTGGAGCTTTTGGGTCTTGTTCCGGATTAACTTCTATTTATGCATATCCGATTACCCCTGTAGACATGTCATTTTCGGGTGATGGATTCTATGGAGTGAATAAAACCACTTGCATTTTATATGTTCCACTTGGTAGAAAATCTACCTATAAAAGTACCCTGTACTGGCAGGATTTCACCAACATTATTGATATGCCAACAGCAGTACCAACATTAAATTCAGATAAAATAAAAATCAATCTGGATCTTGTATCGGAATCAATCAGTATTCAAGGACTAGAAGGAACATCCGACATTTCAATTTACAATTTGAATGGTCAAGCCCTGCTTTACAAACAAGTACAACCAAATGAAAAAACTTCAATAAGCAATTTCCCAAGAGGATTGTATATTGTTCGAATTAACACTAAAAAAGGAACAATTGAAAGGAAAATATTAAAAGAATGACTATAAAATTATAGGCACGTGGAACCTTCGGTACGTGCTGCGGGTACTGAATGCACTCTTTATGGTGAATGAATGTGTTTTGGGAGGAACTTGGGTTGGGCGGAGTTGCCCTCTGTTCGGCGTAGGTTGGCATATATAATGTTTTTGGCAAAGTGTCCACGCCAAGTCAAAGCTAAAACGATTCCGATTGCTATCGGAACCAGTCATCCATATTGAATAATCCGGATTAAACTGAGCAACATATTTCGGCAAAGTGCGCCAATAGTTAATCGGTTTTAATTGGTTAGCAGCATTTCGGCAAAGAGCGCCAACCTGAAACTAAATGGAAGTCAGTATTCGACACGCTAAATCAAACAGCGGCTGCTGAATTTTATACGCTACAAGGAACGGGGAAAATACAATTCTAAAAGATATTTATTGATTATTACCGAAAAGGATATTGCCATTAAATACAAAACCCATAATGCTGACGAATGGAGCATTATGGGTTTGGGTTATCGCCACGGGAAAACCTGTGTTGTTTCTACTTTTCGCATCAAAAAGAAAGACGATGAAGCTTTGTTTAAAGAAAGACTAAGTAAAATATGTATACATGAAATTGGGCATAACTTTGGCTTGGATCATTGCAAAGCCAATCCAGCATGTTTGATGAATGATGCCAATGAAACTATCAGTCAGGCAGATAGAGAAGGGATATATTTTTGCAAAATATGCAGCAAGCAGGTTAAAAGTTTATTTAAGGATTGAATCAGATACAAACTTACTGAGTTATCTGAAAAACTAAGTTCTAATGATAAAATAACATTAAAGCTAAAGGAGTGATGGATATCTTTCGTAATTAATCAACAGTTAAATAATTGGATATGATTTTAGTAATAAATATGTTGTTAGTATTATCGATATTATATACAATGTACCATTCAGTGTTTGGATTTCTGCGATAATCAAATACTTTTTCACCAAAATGTTTATGCTTCGGATATTTAGCTTTTGAATGGTAGGTTTTGTTACCAATTGAGTAACATTGTCTTTCAATATCATCCACATACTTTAAGGCATGTTCAATTTCTAAAGCCCCTTTCTTCCAATTAATTAAACCAGTAAAGATATTCTTTAAATCTTCTACGGCTTGTAAGGAGATATAGACATTGTTCATTTGGATAGCCAAGGTTATTTTTTAGAAATTGAATCGTTTGTATAAACTGATTTCACATGTTCCCTGACTTGATCAAAACCATCTTTAAGTGAGACATATCCTTCGGGAATAGTTTCAGAAACTACTGTTGGTTCGATGAACTGAACCACTTCCGGATAACGGCGTAATTGTTTTTCAATGCGTTTTCCTGCCGGAGTATTTGTATTTATTTTTACAGTAAAAGTCATGGTATTTAATTTGATAATTTTCAATGCAAATATACAATCATTTTGTTTAATGCCAATATAGAATTAAATAATATCAATCCAACATGTTGCTTGTCGTCCTGTAGAGCAGTAATCTAATTAAAATAAGCCTTACTCGTACTGTATTATTATAATTACAAAGGTTTTCTTTTATAGTTTAGAGCGTGTTTTGATTTGTCCTACAAAAAAAATATATTCAAAAGGTGGTTGCTTATTATACATAATTATATATCCGAAAATGTTGACGAACGGAACATTGACTAATTTATCAAAAATTCTACACAATAAAAAGCCTTACCAAAAATAACCACAATGTTCCAAATTTCATAAATCAAACTCAGGTCAATCAACCACCCAGATAGCTTTCAGAAACCGATTAACTTACCATTCAACCAGTTAACTAATTAACAAATCAACCAGTTAACAAATTAACTAACCAATCAACTAATTAACCAATCAACCAATTATCAACTTTTTTCCATATTAATTGTTTCAGCTTATAATCAACACATTTTTCAAAATTAAATTCCAAAAAATCGATGATTGAAAAAATATTTAGCAATGGTGATAGCTTTCCCTTGATGGGCTTAGGAACCTGGTTATCAAAACCGAATGAAGTTTACGAGGCCGTCTTATCCGCCATACGGGTTGGATACCGCCATATTGATTGTGCTTCAATTTATGGCAATGAAAAAGAGATCGGAAGTGCCTTGAATTATGCTTTCACCACCAGTTTGGTTAAGCGCGATGAGATGTTTATTACTTCAAAACTCTGGAATAATTGTCATGAACCTGAGCAGGTGAAACCGGCATTGCGTAAGACATTGAGCCACTTGCAACT
This sequence comes from Paludibacter jiangxiensis, assembly GCA_945870155.1. GTDB lineage: Bacteria > Bacteroidota > Bacteroidia > Bacteroidales > Paludibacteraceae > Paludibacter > Paludibacter jiangxiensis_A. The sequence continues at coordinate 10,857 of CAMBSB010000082.1, forward strand.
GGATTACCTGGATTTGTATTTAATGCATTGGCCTATAGCTTTTAAATACAATTGTGTGAACGTGAAAAATGCTGAGGATTTATTGCCATTAACCGAAATTCCATTGGAATGGACATGGGAAGCCATGGTAAAACTGAAAGAAGCGGGTTTAGTAAAACATGTAGGAGTATCCAATTTCAGCATTCCAAAATTAAAGCTTTTAATTGATAAAACTGGGGTTGTTCCCGAAATGAATCAGGTTGAAATTCATCCTTACCTGAATCAGGAAGAGTTGGTTACTTTTTGCAATCAAAACAGCATACTTCTAACCGCTTATTCGCCACTTGGCAGCAGGCATTTAATTGCAGGAGAGGGTAGTATAACGAATGAAGAAACAATTATTGCAATTGCACAAAAGCACAAATGTGCCGAATCGCAAGTGTTATTAGCCTGGGGAATTATGCGTGGTGTGGCTGTAATTCCTAAATCGGTAAATGCTGAAAGAATTTTGAATAATTTTGAGGCCATAAACATAGAGCTCGACCAAGAAGACATGGAAAGAATTAACAAGCTCAATCGGAATATGCGTATGTCAAAAGCCATGTTTGCCATTATAAATAATGGGTCATATACCTATAGCAATATTTGGGATGAGCCAAGAACTTTCACCTCAGTAGCTAAATAAGGCTTAATTTGGTTCTTTCCTGCTACCCCATAAGCTATAAGTGGCTGTGTTAAATAGTTTTTCAAAAGTCTTAAACTTAGCAATATAATTGGGGTATTGAAAGTCAGCGAAGCTTGCTCGGTTTTGCCCCTACCGCTTTACGGTATCTTAGATTGGCTAACTTTGCTCCACTTAGCGAATAAAATTCGTTACCGGATGTTTGGTTCTTGGCAAGCCAAGCGGTAATTACTCCCTTTGGTCGTGACTGTTAGTTCCTACCTAGCGTATCCCATACTTTTTGCACATTAATTAAAGTTTATTATATCCGCTAGGATTAGGGTATTGTAATGATTGTTTGTAATTTGTTCCATTTTGAAAATCAGTACTCGTTTAAGTTGCTAAGGTTTAAACTAACATCCCAAAGCTTTCTGGCTTCATCGATGTCCCATGCTGGTGGCGAAGGAATTTCTTCGGTGGTTAAACTAAAGAACTTGCCACTAATGCCTTCAAGATTTTCTGAAACACCTAAATAATAAAGCGCTTCAGCAGCAATATCGGTAGGCCTCAACATTTTTTCCAATACATTTCTTTTGTACCACTTGTATAAACGGCCATTATCTTTTCCTGTATCTGATTCTACTGCACCCGGATGCATCGAGTTAATGGTAACATTTGAGCCGGCAAATTTATCTTTAAAAATGTGCATCGAAAGCAGTTGTGCGAGCTTTGCTGAGCCATAAGCTTTCAATCCGGTATAGCGGCTTTTTTTCCAATGCAAATCATCTAAAGAAATACCCCATGGTACAAATCGATGTCCCTCTGAATTATTCATAACGATTCGTGCACTGGGTTGATTTTTAAGTTTTTCCATCAATTTATAATTGAATATAAATGAAGATAGATAGTTTACAACAAAAACAAAGTCAAAACCTTCCTCTGTCAATTGCTGTTTCGATAAGGTCAATCCAGCATTATGAATGATTACATCAATGGGTCTTTCCATTTTTGAGAGCTGGTCTGCAGCAGTGTGAATATCTTTTAGCTTACTTAAATCGGCAATCAAATAATCGTACTTTACATCATATTTTGACTCAATTTCTTTTTTTTGTTCAATCGTTTTTTCTTCGTTACGATTTATACAGAGCAAATCTGCACCCATCGAAGCATATTTCATTGCAGTAAACTTTCCTATCCCCGATGTAGTTCCGCTAATTACAACTAGCTTGTTCTCAAAACGAACAGAGCAGGTTAGAGGATCTTTTCCCCCATTTTTAATCATAGCTATTATATGAGAAACTTCGTACTGTTTAAAATACTTTATAAAATTTTTATTTTTTGTCATTGTGCTCGTTTAATTTGTCAAAATAAATTTTTTGAAAGGCTACTTAGGGCTTGCTGAAAAACCGTTAATGTTTTGATAATATGCTATATAACTCTTTTAATGAAGGTTTTCATGTAATCATTTTTGCATATTTTGTTTAAAAACAATGCACTCAAAATATGAAATCCTAATAGTAAACCACAAAAGGACACAAAAGAATATTACTAATATTTGATATAAATTTTTTTGCGTTCTTAATGACAAAACATATATTGCTAAATATGAAACAATTAAGTTCACAAAAGAATAAAACCTAATGGTTTTATATATAAACTTTTGTGATTCTTTTGTGTCCTTTTGTGGTTTTAATATCTTTAAATTTGTTTCTCAGCAGACCCTACTTAAGTAACCCGTCTTTCCGGTTTTTGCTCGTTTCTGATTGACAGAATAATATTCTTTTCAACCAAATTTGCTATGCATAAACTTTCTGTACATTTTGTTAAAACGCGGGATATTGTCAAAAATATCACCCCAAAGGTCGTAGTAATCCCTTTGAAAAACAATTTTGCCTGCCTCATTTAAAGTCAACCTGCTTGCTCCATACATTATCGAGCTTGGTCGCTTTTTGAAAATAATTGTCATTTCCCATTCAACAAAAATTATATCCCCTTCTTTTGTGGCATTTACAACGCGCATTTTCAGGTCGTTCGATCGGGTTGATAAACGTTCAGTCATTGCAGTAAAATCTTCTATCCCTTTTATATATTGAATAGAATCTTTAAATTCCACGTCATTAGCATAGTAAGGAATAATATGCGACCAGTCAGGTTTACCAGAGTTATTGTAGGTTTTTGACCATAATTCTTTTATTTGGTCAACAGTTTTTATTGTAAAAATATCTGTATTAGAAACTAAATTGTTATCCATATTTTATAGTTTGGTGTATTCAAAAATTCAAATTTTACTGACGGCATATTTCAAATTAAAAGTTTTAATTTGAGATAAATGTTGGTTCTTTTGGGAAAATATCATCCCTTATTTTCATTAATTTGTCCAAGGTATTAATATCATCGCTTATGGGGACTAATATAACTGGATTCATTCCTTTTGATGGAAGTTGAAAGTTATTTGATGCTTGATCCAATATTTTCAAAGATGCACCAACTACAAATTGTTCCGATTCATCTTTCACATATCCTGTTAAGGTACCATCGTTATTCAATGTAAGAAAATGGGTGAAAATTTCTCTTCGGGTAATGTAAATTTCGCCGTTGATAATTTTTGCAATACTTATTTTAACGGTTACGCCTGGTTTTCCATCACCATCCGGATCAATTAATTTAGTATCGTTCCGATCTTTTGAAAGCGGTTTCGAAGGATCTCCTGTAATACCTAACAACGATGGGGTAGGAGGGCGTAAAATATGCCATTTGCCATCTTTCAAACTTAACTCCACTTTTTGATCATTAGGTTTAATAGCTTGTACTGCCTTTTCGCTAAATTTAGATTTAATATATTTCTGATTTATCTTATGCGAAGCGCTCAGAAACTCATGCGATTGCATTAAATTACCTGCACTATCAAGGTAAAAGTCAGTAAAACCATAGGAAATTACAAAGGTGAACATGGGTGATTGCGTAGTAGAATCTTCGTATGATACTACATCGTAATGAGCATAATGTCCAACAAGTTGTTTTTTTATCGAATCGATATTCAAAACACTAGCTTTCTCTTTTTCGTATTTAGAAAAATCGTAAAGTGGAGATTTTGGCCATGGTAATGGTTTAGCACAAGCATTAAAAATCAACAAAATGCTTAAAGGAAACAGGTAGTATAGATTTCTTTTTTTCATCATTTTAGTAAAAACAGTTAATAATTTTTTAATCTATTGTAAATTTCATGAGTTAATATAGAAAACCTCTAATACTATTCTTTCCAAATTTAAATTCTTATCCAATAGTAATCGGCATTTGAAATGCGTTCTTTTGCTCAAACTAGCATTTGTTCAAACTTTCATTTTTCATCTTACATAATCAATAGTTGAACTATACCGATAATCTTCAGGTTTACTTAATATATCAGTTTTAACGTAATTAAGTGTATATAGTTTAGTTTTGATCGAAAATAATCGTTTGGAAATAGTTCTTCTACATTATTACCCTCTGTTCCTATAGCGTATAAAATTAATTCACGGATGTTTGTCATAGCCTCACATTCTGTAAAAGCTAAACTTGCCCCGAGTAAGGGGAAAGGAAAGCAAGAGCTACCCTTCTAACCCGACGATTTCTGGAGAAATGTCCAAACTCCCGCATCAAATATGCTACGAAAAACTTAGTTAGAGCGTTGGTTGTCGTTAAAATGTCACAGTTTTGTCAGCCCAAACAACTACATTTACACAGTCAATCATGTTTGAGATAGGACAAGCTTCTGTACTGTCTAATTGTCTCGATTTCAAACAAGTTCCACAAGCCAGAATTTCGCCACCAAGTTCTACGAATTTTTTTAATTGTTCGTCAACATTATATTTCTCATGCGTTAAACCTTCGCATTCAACGGCTTCGCCCAAAAGGAACAGTTTTACTTCGTGTCCTTGTTTCTTTGCCGTTACTGCAAAACGAAAAGCGTTCCAGGTTTTTTCAAATTCTTTTGTTTCGAGAATAATTCCGATTTTCATGGTGTTCAAATTTTTGAAATGATTAATCCAAAATGATATGGTTCAATTATAAATGGTTGTTTGTAAATCTGAAATTTTTGTTTGTCAAACCAGTTCACTACTTGTTCTGGTTTTGGTCTGATATTCAAGTCGGGACCTCTTGGAGTTGGAACGTCGCTTCTCCAATGAATGATTCCTATTTTTCCTTCTGGTTTTAAAATTCGATAGGCTTCATTAATAAAGTCCAAGGGCAATTCGTGGTGTAAAATGTTGAATAACATCACGTAGTCAATGGAGTTTTCAGGAAGTCCGGTTGTATGAGCTAGAATGTCTCTTTTCTCTAATCGTATGTTGTCAATTTGTTGGTTTTGGATTTTCTGATTTAGATTCACTATCATTTCTTCCTCAATGTCGAAAGCGTACAATTTTCCTCGAATCAGTTTTGCTGTCGGGATGGTGAAAGTTCCGTATCCACTTCCAATTTCAACTAAATCAACAATTTGCGAATCAATATTCAATTCAGCCAACAGTAAATCTGTATTAAAAAAGTCATTCCATTTCGTTTCTTCGGGCATTCCGCTGTCTCGTACTTTCATTTTCTATCTTCTATTTTCGGGGATATTTTCTTCTTTCTGTTGTCGCCAAATTACCGTAATCGTTTCTTTCCCCAAAACGTATAAAATTAATTACCAGATGTTTGGCATAGCGTCACTTTATGTCAAAGCTAAAAGGATTCCGAGAGCATATGGAACCTGCTTTTCCATATTCTATAACAATATGGAATGCAGGAGCTTTACTTCTAAGCCGACGAAGTCTGGAGAACTCGCCGAACTCCCGCGACAATTTCGGTAGATAACGGATTAAAAACCTGCCTGCCGCAGGCAAGTCAGTTTAAAACAAAATGTAGGATTCTTGGCAAGCCAAGCGGCAGAGCCGAGCGGCAATTACTCCCTTTGGTCGTGACTGTTAGTTCACACCTAGCGCATCCCTTACTTTTTGCGCATAAATTAAAGTTCGATATATCCGTTAGGACTGAGAAATAAATGTTTATTCCATTTTTTGAACAGCTTCAATCAAGTCCAATTTAATAATTTCCCAGTATTTCGTACGCAAACAGATTGGTTCAAAATCAATATCAGCATTTTCAAAACTACCGAAGTTTGTAATAATCTCTTGTTTGTCATCTGAGTATGGATAACGTTCTTCATGTAAATGAAGCATCTCTTCAATTGAAAACTTTTCCATCAACTCATGAATATCCCAAAAATCTTTCTTTCTTCCACTTTTGGATACTACATCAATTTTCATAGCTACGATTTCTTCAAGCGATGCCAACCGCAATCCATCTATCAGTAAAAAAGGTCTAATAAACGGATCGGTATAAAATAAATCTAACTTAATGCAATCATATTTAGAATTTCCTATGTAATATGATTTGCCCATCTCTACAATGTCAGTTTCAAATGTATCCACATACGCATAATGTTTTCTCAAATAGTCATCGATTGTTTTAAAATCAACAGATTCATAAATGCAGTCTGTGAACAAATCAATGTCAACTGATTGGCGATGTCCTAATTGCAAACTTAACGATGTGCCTCCCACTAACCGAAAATTATCGAAAACAGAAGTTTTCATCAAATCTTGAAGTGTTGAAAGCAGCAAAGGATTTACCGTGTTATAATACAATGATTTTACCATATTATTGTAAGTATTTAAGCATATTTGCTGTAACGATTTTACTTGTTACCGTCCTTTTTTCAAGTTGTTTCAATACAATTTCTTTTCCGTAGAAACGAATTATTTCTTGTATTTCCTGTTCGTTGCCTCGTTCAAAAACCCTATAAATTACCGACAATTTATTCTTTTCCCAGTCGATAAGTCGCATGTCAGTATCCCAAAATATTACTGAACGAAGTTTAGATAGTTCGGGATGAAAATTTTTGGATAAGCTTTTTTTCTCTTGTGCTATGTCACTATAGGCTTGTAATACCATAAAATAACCTTCTTCCAAACCTAATGCCTGCTCAATTTTCAACGATAAAGCAGGATTCATCCGTCTCTTACCTTTGGTAATGGTAGCAATGGTTTGTGGAAACTCATTTATGGAGAGCGCAAATGTCCCTTTGGGTAATTTCCTTTTTTTTAATTCTCTTTCCAGTATTATACCGGGATGAATACCTTTGATTATGCTAATGTTTGAGTTCATTTTGTCAAATATTTTTCAACAAAGATACATTAAAGTAAACAAATCTGTTTATTATGAATGAAATTTTTTCTAATTATCTCCGCTCGCCGTAGCGTTAAATCTCGCGCCTAACGCTGGCTGTATGCATCCAGACTACGGGCAGTAAGGGAAAATCTCGTCTCACCGGATATAGGAAATTGCACTGTAATAATTATGTATTGGCACGGGTCGCAGACCCGCGCCAGCGGGGGGATTTATGTCAAAGCTAAAAGGATTGCTATAGCTAATGGAACCGGCTTTCCATATTCTATAACAATATGGAAAGCAGGAGCTTTACTTCTAAGCCGACGAAGTCCGAAGAACTCGCCGAACTCCCGCGACAATTACGGTAGATAACGGATTAAAAATCCGTTTAATACAAAAGGTGGGATTGCAAAAATCCCACCTAGCGCGTCACTTACTTTTTGCGCATAAATTAAAGTTCAATATATCCGTTAGGACTGAGATCCTCGAAAGCTTTGTTTTTCAACCCAAGAAATTCCGAGACTTGGCCGAACTCCCGTAATAACTACGCTACGGTGAACAAAGTAAAACCCAACTAATGAGTCTTTTATTTTTTGAATGTAAATATAAATTTGATCTGTCAAGTTAAACTGTTATATATCCGCTAGAACAGTGGGATTTATGTCAAAGCTAAAAGGATTGCTATAGCTAATGGAACCGGCTTTCCATATTCTATAACAATATGGAAAGCAAGAGCTTTCCTTCTAACCCGACGAAGTCTGGAGACTTCGCCGAACAACCGTAAGAACTACGCTACTGTGAACAAAGCAAAACCCAACTAATGCGTCTTTTATTTTTTGTATGTAAATATAAATTTGATTTATCAAGTTAAACTGTTATATATCCGCTAGAACAGTGCTTTTCATTAAATGTATTTATCAATGATTCTCAAAAAGTCGTTAATTTCAAATGGTTTTGTCAAAAATTCTTTTGCACCTTCAACTTTCAATTTATCAACCTGATGCTGAATTCCATCAGCACTTAAAATTACTACGGGAATATTTTTTGTTTTGTCATTCTCAAGAATTAATTTAAGTATTTCGCTTCCATCAATATCCGGTAAATTCAAATCAAGCAGGATAAAATCAGGTTTGTGGTTAATAGCCAGATTTATGGTATCTTTTCCTGTCATATTTGTTATTAGCTTAACATGAGGTCGTTTTGTTGAAATAATTTGTTCAACCAGTTCAATATTGGAGAGGTTGTCCTCGATATATAACAATGTTCCGCGTTTTTCATTCAATTCGCTTATCAATTCATTTGTCATTTCCGTTTTTTCGTAACTTTCTTTGTGATTTTTGGCTTGTGGAACTTCAAACCAGAATGTGCTTCCTTCGCCAAATACACTATCCACTCCACAAGTACCACCCAAAGCTTCAACAAGCTTTTTAACCACTGAAAGTCCAAGTCCTGTTCCTTCAATTTGTGTATTGTAAGCATTAATTCGTTCAAATGGAATGAATAATTTTGAAAGATCTTCCTGCTTTATTCCAAACCCGGTATCTGAAATAGAAATTCTTATAAATACAGCGTTTTTGTAATTATCTGTTATTGATTCTGTTTTAATTTCTACACTACCACCTTCTATGTTATATTTAATGGCATTGTTAAGCAGATTTAGTATAATCTGTTTGAAACTCTGTCGGTCGACATTCACAAAAAGTTGATTTATACTTGAATAAACAAGTTTTACATCTATATGACTCTTTAAAGCTAATGGATTAATTATATCCATCATTTCCTCAAAAACAGCATTTAACTGTACCGGTTCGATAGAAATATGCAAACGACCTGCTTCAATACGTGAAATATCCAATACCTGATTAATTAATTCAAGTAAATGCTTTCCACTATTCATTATATGATTGACACCTCTTTTTTGACCTGTATTAAGTTCCCCCATCTGCAACAATTGGGCAAAACCGAGTATGGAATTCATGGGTGTACGCAACTCATGACTCATACGCGACAAGAATTCACTTTTAGCCATATTGGCTTTTTCGGCTTCCAATTGCGCTTTCCGCATTTCCTCTTCAGCTTTTTTACGTTCGGTAATATCTACAAACAAGCTAAGAAAACAAAGTTCATTGCCCACATAAATTCGCTCAACTGATAACAAACCGGTAATTTTTTCACCTTTCTTGTTAATTAAAATAGTTTCGAATTCTCTTATTTTCAAATCATTATTAAAAGTATTTGAAATGATTTCTCTTGTACTTTGATTTTCATAAAGATTCAACTCAAATGAAGTTTTTCCAATAATTTCATCCCTGGTATAACCCAAAGTGTTTACAAATGCATCGTTAACATCAATAAATACACCATTCTTTAATCTACTTATAGTCATCAATGCTGAATTTGAACGAAATGCTTTCGAAAATTTCTCCTCAGAGAGCTGAATTTGGGACACATCTTTACTAACACCAAAAATAACCGGTTTACCATTCCAGTATCCGGCTTTTACTTTAGTTTCTACGGGTATTTGCATTCCTGATTTTGTAATTAGTGGTACAGGGCAAAAATCGGCAGTTCCAGCAATCATTTCGCCTACTATCCTTCCTGCTTCATCGCGCCGTTCAATAGGATGAAGTTTTAAAACTGATTGCTCATTTAATTCTTCTTTACTGTATTCGAGCCTATTGACTACAGTATCGTTTATGTGGATTATATTTCCTTGTTCGTCGAGTACAAAAAGAAAATCGTCGATAGTATTAAAAAAAGTTTCATAGTTTTGTTTGGTTAGAGTCACTAAAGATTCAGCCAACTTTCGCTCAGTAATATCCAATGCAATTCCTCCAAGTAAAGGTTCCCTACCGGTACGGTTTATAACGAATTTCTGAGTTTCATATTCATGCAGTTGACCATCGAGCTGGTACATACTCTCTTCAATTCGCTGGTAACCCATTTGAATGGAGGTAATATCATCAGTTACAAATTTCTCTCCTAATTCACCTGGAAACACTTCTAACATAGTTTTCCCCAACCATTGCGATGCACCAAAAGCAGAATCCATATACTTATTTACAAATATAGTACGTCCATCTTTATCTTTAATAAAGACTATTGCTGGTAAATAATCCATAAACGAAGTGAATATCTCGCGACTTTCAAGTAATGCTGCTTCCGACTGTTTTCGATCAGTAATGTCTTCGAAAATATAGAATCTTCCAAAATATTCATCATTTTCACCACGTATTTGTGTACTGAAACGGCGAACAGTGCGATCGTCGGTAAAAGCAATTTCATCTTCTAAAACTATACGATTATTTTCAGATTGTAGTGGTTTGCACGATTCAGCAAAAGCTGGTATATCGGCTAATACCGGCAGACAATAAGGAATAATATCGTTGTTTTTAAATTCACCTTGCTCCATTTGGTCTTCGATATGCTCAATGCCCCAAATCTGGCAAAAACGATGGTTGAAATATAATATCTGATCGGTTCTATTATCCACTACCAAAAAACCCAGTGGAGAGGAGTTGGACATTAATTCCAACAGCGATTTATTCCAACGTAAATCATTTTCAATTTGAATACGCTCAATTAACTCATTTTCAAGTTTTTTATTAGCTTCGTTTAGCTGAAGTGTTCTCACTTCAACTTTTTGCTCAAGATTTTTATTTAAATCAATAAGCTCTTTTTCAATTTCTTTACGTTTAGTTATATCCTCTTCTATCGATAAATAATGTGTAATTTTTCCATTAGAATCAATAATTGGCAAAATAAGTGCTCCTGCCCAATAATATTCACCATTTTTCTTTTTGTTATGAAACTCCCCTTTCCATTCTTTTCCCGAACTAATTGTAGTCCACAGTTCCTTGTAATCATTCTGAGATTTTTCGTGTGAACTAAACACCTTAGGATTTAGTCCAATAAGTTCTTCTTTTTCATAACCGGTTATCCTTGTAATAGCAGGATTTACATATTCAATTGTCCCATCCACATCGGTAATAACCGTCATTATCGGACTTTGCTCAATGGCTTGCGAAATCTTTTTTAATTCAATTTCTGTTTTCTTTTTCTCCGTAATATCCCTGTATTTCCATAAATGACCACTGTAAGTATCATCAATGTATGTAGGAATATAATCGCGCTCGAAATAACGACCGTCTTCCAATTCAAGTTCGTCGTTGAATATAGGTTCTTTATTAGTAAGAATCAGATGAATATCTTCTACAAACTTTTCAGGGTTTTTAAAAAGCATTTTACTTTGTTCGGCTGAATCACTACAATCGGCTCCAAGCATTGCTTCCGGTGGGACAGGAATGCCAAACATATCACAAAACAACTGATTTGTTAATTCAATTTGTCGGGATGCGTTTTCAAGTAAAATACCTTCCTTTAAATTTATAATTAGGTTGGAGAGTATAGATGTTTTTGCCTTAACAATTTCTTCTGCCTTTTTACTCTCAGTAATATCAATTACAGTAGTTGAAACAAATTCAGGTCTATTGTTTTGATTTAGAACAACTTTTGCACTCATCAAAGTTGGAAATATGGAACCATCCTTACGTATATGATCAATTTCTTTATAAGTGAAACCACCTTCCGATTTCAAAATATTTAGTATTTCAGCAACTTCTGATGATTGTTCATCGCAATGAACAACATTGATACTTTTCCCTAACAATTCATCTATTTCCCATCCCATCATAGTGGATAAAGCATTATTTACATAGACAAATGTTCCATCCAATGTAGCAATAGCGGCTCCATAATTTGCCTGATCGGCAATAGTACGGAACTTAACCATTTCTTTTTCGGCTTTGACCCGTTCTGTAATATCAATATCAACACCTCTGTAACCTGTCAGATCCCCTTTTTTATTTAATACTGTGAAAATTCAATTAGTAAATGCAACTTTGCAGACAAAATAGGAAAGTTTGTTTTTTCAGAGCCAGGAGGAACCAGTCCCCCCTTGCTCTGATGGGAAAAATTACTTATATTGTCTACCGACCAAAGTTGACATTTATGAGTCATTTAA
>CAMBSB010000083.1 GCA_945870155.1 Paludibacter jiangxiensis
GAAACTATTATTTTCCCCGCATTGTAATTCAATAACGATACAAAATAGGCAAAAACATACCTTCCGGTTAGAAATGCTATTGCAAAGAATAGTTTTGTTGAGAGAATTGTACCTTGGGTAAGCCACAGTGCTGCAAAATCGGATAAATACCAACTAAAAGCCATAAAACACAAGGCACTTAATACAGTCATGGTGGAAGCAAATAAATACTGACTTTTTGCTTCAGTAATCGACCTCATCAACCATCTTGATGCACTTTCTTGTTTTATTTCCATTAATTATCTTTTGTTGTACTTATGCCTCTCAATAACCCTTTGAAGGTGTATTTTGTTCGAAAAAATCCGAAAAAAAACATTCAAACTTTAGCTTTTTTGGTAATTCCTACTTTTGGGGTAGATAACTGCAGTTTTCCTACGTAAATGTAAGTATTTCAAATCAATATTTTGGTATGTTTAAGGAAAATTTAAATTATTATGTGTTTTCATTGTGCTGAATTAGTGGTAGTTAATACAATGAAATTTCAAAAACATGTTATATAACATGTAATGGCACGATAAATGAATAATGAAAGACTACCCCTAACCCCTAAAATGGAATAAGAGATATTATTATTATTGATTTTAATAAGGAATGTTATGATAGAAAGACATAAAATAGACGAAACTAATTTCAATTCCCCCTTTAGGGGGTTAGGGGGCAAGGCTGGGAGTTCAATATTATTAGATGAAAGACAAAAGCAGGTATCGGTTGCCGGAGCGAATGAGCGGACGATAGATTGCAACAAAGCCAGTCTGGCAGGAAGTGTGAGTCAACGTGCCTGTGTGTTTTGTGGATCACGGGTGGTGCTTTATCCAATTTCGGATGCGCTGCACCTTATTCATGGACCAATTGGCTGTGCAGCTTATACTTGGGATATTCGTGGATCGCTGTCATCGGGACCTGAGCTTCACCGACTAAGTTTTAGTACAGATTTGCAAGAGCGCGATGTGATTTTTGGTGGAGAAAAAAAACTCTTTCAGGCTGCACTCGAACTTATCAATGCACACAAACCCAAAGCAGCATTTATTTATTCCACTTGCATAGTAGGTGTTATTGGCGACGATGTGGAACGTGCTTGTCGGATGCTCGAAGAAGAAACAGGCATTCCGGTTATTGCGGTAGAAGCTCCGGGATTTCAAGGGTCGAAAAAAGACGGTTACAAAGTAGCTTGCGAGTCTATTTTTAAATTGGTTGGGCGAGTAAATAATCCTATTCCTGCAAAAAGCATCAATATTTTAGGCGATTTTAACTTGGCAGGTGAACTTTGGATTTTGTTGGAGTATTACAAAAAAATGGGCGTTCACGTAAATGCAACTATTACCGGCGACGGACGCGTAGAAGCAATCAGCAATGCTCATAATGCAGCACTTAATGTGGTACAATGTTCGGGTTCAATGAATTATTTGGCAAAATTGATGAAAGATACATATAATATCCCGTCGATGCGGGTTTCGTATTTTGGGATTGAGGATATGAGTGATGCACTGTACGATGTGGCGCGTTTCTTTAAGGATGATGACATGATGGACAAAGCCCGCGAGTTAGTAAAGGAGGAAATTTCGCGCATGATGCCGGCACTGGCTTGGTACAAAGAACGACTTACAGGCAAAAAAGCTGCCATTTATGTGGGTGGCGCATTTAAAGCGATTTCACTGGTTAAAGCATTGCGGTTGATTGGTGTACAGACTGTTATCGTGGGTTCGCAAACCGGAACGCCCGAAGATTATGAGCTGATAAAAAAGCTTTGCGACGAAGGAACTATCATTGTGGATGATTCCAATCCGGTAGAACTTTCGCATTTCGTGAAAGAAAAGCAAGCAGATATTTTTATTGGCGGTGTTAAGGAAAGACCTATAGCACATAAAATCGGACTCGGTTTTTGCGACCACAATCACGAACGCAAAGAACCTCTTGCAGGCTACGAAGGCATGATAAACTTTGCTAAAGAAATTTACGCTACGGCTATGAGTCCGGTGTGGAAGTTTACGAAATAGACCCCCTAACCCCCTAAAGAGGGAATAAGAGAAATTAGTATTTATAATATTAACAAAGAATTATATGATTGAAGGGAATAAATCAGACACAACTAACTTCAACTCCCCCTTTAGGGGGACGGGGGGCAGCATAGTGGAGAAGTCTTCTTTTGTCTCCACCCGCAATTCCTGCAAATTGTGTGCTCCGCTGGGTGCCTCGTTGGTTTTTAAGGGAATTGAAGGATGCGTGCCATTGATACATGGAAGTCAGGGATGTGCAACTTACATTCGCCGCTACATGATAAGTCATTATAAAGAACCTGTGGATATTGCTTCGAGCAACTTTAGCGAAGAATCGACTATTTATGGTGGTAGCCGCAACTTTATTACCGGAATAAACAATATTATCAAGCAATACAAACCAAAAGTAATCGGCATAGCATCAACTTGCCTTTCCGAAACTATTGGCGAAGATATTCCTGGACATATACACAACTACAAAGAAGAGAACGTAAACATAGGCGCTAAACTGCCCACTTTTATTCATGCTTCCACGCCCAGTTATTGCGGCAGTCATGCCGAAGGATTTCACAATACAGTGTTGGCAACTGTAAAATCGCTGGCTGAGTTCGAAAATGTAAGAAATAAAATTACCATTCTTCCGGGCATGGTGTCGCCGGCCGATATTCGGTATTTGAAGGAATTGTTGGAAGATTTTGATATAAAATACACGCTCTTCCCCGATTATAGCGAAACATTGGATAACGAATATACTGCTGAATATCAGTTGATACCCACAGGCGGAACAACTGTTCACGACATACAACGCATTGGTAATTCGAAAGCAACTATTGAATTTGGTTCAAGTTTCAACAAGAGTTTTTCGCGATTGAAAGATAAATCGTCGGTGCAAACTGCCGGAGAATGGTTGGAGTCCAGTTTTTATATCAAAAACTACCAAATGCCTTTGCCAATAGGAATTAATACAACTGACAAATTTATTGAAGTATTGAAAACTGTTTCTGGAGTTGAGTTGCCTGAATCGCACCGTAAGGAAAGAGGTCGATTGGTAGATGCTTATATTGATGCGCACAAATATGTGTTTGGCAAAAAAGCTTTATTATACGGCGAAGAGGATTTTGTAACTGCCATGGCCGATTGGTGTAAAGAAATTGGCGTGGAACCTTTTTTTATCAAAGGAGCTGATTTCGAAACCTTAAAAGAAAAAGCCGACGAATTTCAACCCGATTTTCTGTTGGGAAATAGCAAAGGTTACTACATTGCCCGCGAACGAAAAATTCCGTTGGTACGCGTTGGTTTTCCTATTCACGACCGCTTCGGAGCAAATCGCATGCATCATATTGGCTACCGTGGCACGCAGGAATTATTCGACCGCGTAGTAAACGCATTAATAGAATATAAACAAGAAAACTCACCCATTGGGTATAAATATTTGTAAATTAGCCCCCTAACCCCCTAAAGGGGGAATAAGAAAAGAGCCCCCAAGCACAAAAATGGAATTAAGAAAGAATTGTATTGATAATTATAAAAAAAAGAAATATGGAAGCTTTTAGAGAAAATATACAAGACGAAAGTAACTCAAATTCCGCCTTTAGGGTGATAGGTGGCAGTGCCGCTATATCTTCCCATCCTTGCTTCGATAAAGAAGCCAAACACACCAATGCCCGCGTGCATTTACCAGTAGCTCCAAAGTGTAATATCCAATGTGGTTACTGCAATCGCAAGTTCGATTGTGTGAACGAAAGTCGCCCGGGTGTTACTTCGTCTATTCTGAAACCATATCAGGCTGTGGAGTATCTGAAAGACCTCGACAAACGTCTGGATAATTTGGTGGTAATAGGCATTGCAGGTCCCGGCGACCCGTTTGCAAATGCCGAGGAAACGCTTGAAACTATGCGTCGTGCTAAAGCTGAATTTCCCGAAAAGATTTTCTGTCTATCAACCAATGGGTTGGATTTAGAACCTCATATCGAGGAAATTGCTAAATTGGGCGTAACTCATGTTACCATTACGATTAACGCTGTTGACCCAACTATTACTGCGAAAGTATATAAATGGGTACGTTACAATAAACATATTTATCGGGGTCTCGAAGGAGCAACTATACTGCTCGAACGTCAGTTGGCTTGTATCCCTAAACTGAAAGCAGCGGGCATTACCGTAAAAATAAATTCAATTGTTATTCCGGGCATTAACGAGGATCATATTCCCGAAGTGGCAAAAAAATGTGCTGAACTCGGAGCTGATGTTATCAATTGCATTCCACTGATTCCAACTGCCGAAACTGATTTTGCAGACCTGATTGAACCAGATGCTAAAATGGTTTTTAAAGTACGTACATTGGCTTCAGAATTCCTGCCAATAATGAGCCATTGTGCACGCTGTAGAGCCGATGCAGCCGGTTTGTTGGGCAAAGACTTAAGCGAAACACATGTGTTGCTCAAAGAATATTCTACCCGCGAAGAAATAGACACCGACCGTCCGTATGTGGCTGTGGCTACCAACGAAGGAATGTTGGTAAATCAGCATTTAGGTGAAGCAAGTTCCTTGCATATTTTCCGCCAAACGCCTAATGGGTTTAAATTTGTTGAAATGCGTGAAACACCACCAACAGGTGGCGGCGACCGTCGTTGGTTGGATATGGCACGTTTGCTGGTCGATTGTCGTGCCATTCTGGTGAGTGGTGCAGGCGAAAATCCTAAAACAATGCTGAATTCCTGCAAAGTACATGTGGTAGAAATGACAGGGCTGATTGACGAGGGTCTTGAAGGCGTTTACAACAATAAAGTAATTCGTTCCATAGCCAAACCCGATGCTTTTAAATGTGGAAGCGCATGTAAAGGCGATGCGCAGGGATGTGGATGATAAAGACGGCCCCCTAAATCCCCCGAAGGGGGACTTAAAGAGCGTAGTATTTACGAAAATAATTTTAAAACTATAAAAAAACAGCTACCCCGCTGTAAGCCTCCCCTTTGGGGAGGTTTGGAGGGGCCTCAGATGAAAAAACCTCAGTACATGATTTTGGTATGTAACTCGTACCGCGTAGCCGGCGATGCTCAGGGAGCATGCAACAAAAAAGGAGCAACAGCCATGCTTCAGTATATTTCCGAAGAGGCATCCGACCGTGGCTTGGATGTAGTAGTAACAACAACTGCTTGCCTGAACGTATGTTCACAAGGCCCGGTAATGGTTATACAACCCAACAATTATTGGTACGGTGGTGTAACAGGCGAAGATGTTATTGACGAAATTCTCGACGCGCTCGAAGAAGGCGAATTGTGCGAGAAATATTCGATAGCGGATTGAAAGTAAGCCTGCCCCCTAACCCCCTAAAGGGGGAATAAGAAATATTAGTGCTGTAAATTTTAACAATGAATGTTATGATAGAAAGGAATAAACCAGATAGAGCAAACATCAGTTCCCCCTTTAGGGGGTTAGGGGACTACCCATACTTTATCGACACCACTTTACGCGATGGCGAACAAGCGCCGGGCGTTGTTTTCGGAATTACTGAGAAAATTCGTATTGCCGAAATGCTAGATGATATTTGTATACCCGAAATTGAAATTGGAACTCCTGCTATGGGCGATAAGGAGATTAGCGACATTCGTACAATTTGCAATATGGGTTTTAAATTTAAGACTCTGGCATGGTGTAGAGCTAATAAACTCGATATGTACTGTGCTTCAAAAGCTGGTACAAATGGTATACATCTTTCATTTCCTGTTTCAAAAATTTTGATGCAGGCAATGGATAAATCGCCCGAATGGGTTATGCTAAACTTGTGCGAAATGATTCATATTGCTTCCGATAAATTCGAATATGTAACTATCGGAGCTCAAGATGCATCGCGTGCCGAACTTTCATTTTTAAAAGAGTTTGTTTTGGCAGCAAGTTCGTTTGGAGCCTCACGTGTTCGGTTGGCAGATACGGTTGGAGTGCTTAACCCAATGACGACTTTTGAATTGGTAACAAATATCCGAAGTGTTCAAAAAGAAATTCCGCTCGAAATTCATGCTCACAACGATTTGGGAATGGCAACTGCCAATACCTTAGCAGCTTATATGGCTGGAGCTAATTGTTTGAGTACAACAGTGAATGGTTTGGGCGAACGAGCAGGAAATGCTCCAATGGAAGAAGTGGCAATGGCATTAGAAATGAGTGCTAAAACAAGTTGTGGGCTAAACACAACGAAGTTTCAGGAATTAAGTGACTATGTAGCAAAAGTTTCAAAAAGGCAAGTTGGCGACAGCAAACCTGTAACCGGAAAAATGGCGTTGACTCACGAAAGTGGAATACATACCAATAGTATATTGAAAAATCGAAGCTCCTATCAGCTATTCTCTGCTGAAAAAGTAGGACGAAAAGAAGAGGAGTTTATAATAGGTAAACACAGCGGTAAAGCAACTTTGGAGTTTTTTATGATGCAAGCAGGGTTGTTTTTTGATGATGAGTTCTCATTAAGATTGCTTTATTTAGTAAAAAGCACATCAGAAAAACTTAAAAGAGCCATATCAAAAGATGAGTTTTTTAAATTATATTCTCAGGAATATATTCAAACTATTGACCGCGAATTATCAATAATAAAATATTAAATCAATATGTCAACAGAAAATATTATCCCAGATAATGAAATGCGCACATTGGCAGTTTCGAGTCTTGCTTATGCCAATGGCTATTTCACAACCTTTCAAAAAAGTTTGTCAAACGAACAGTCGCGATTTGATAATGATTTACTTTATCAATTGGCAGTAATGAGTGTTGAAAAATACTTTATTGCATTACTTGCCCGTTACGACTGGAATGCAACACATCACATGCCTATAGCTATGTATAAAGAAGCGTTAACTTTTGAACCGGAACTCTCAGAAGCAATGAAACAGACTTCAATTTTAGTTGGTAAATTCGAAGCAATCTGTTCTATAGAAGGTTTTGGTTATAGGATTCCATCTAAAGAAGATTTAATTGCCATGAATAAAGGCATTCAGGATATTAAAGTGCTGGTAGAAAAACGTTTGGCAGAGATAAGAGATTAATTTTAGATATGGAACAGACATTAATTATTATAAAGCCTTGCGCTATTCGTCGAGATTTAATAGGCGAAATTATACATCGTTTCGAAATGAAAGGTATGCAATTATGTGCAATAAAAATGATGCAGCTTGATGATAAAATTCTTGACGAGCATTATTCTCACTTAGTAGGACGCCCTTATTTTCAGCGGATTAAAAATTCAATGATGAAAACTCCCGTTGTGATAAGCGTTTGGAAAGGTGTTGATATTGTTGAAATCGCTCATCATATGGCTGGTGCAACTAATGGTCGCGAAGCTCTACCCGGAACAATACGAGGCGACTATAGCGTTAGTATTCAGGAGAATGTCGTTCATACGTCGGATACGGTGGAAAATGCAAAAACTGAAATTATGCGTTTTTTTAAAGCCGAAGAGATATTTGATTTTAATCAGTTAAGTAATTCGGTGCTTTATGCCGAAAATGAAGTTTAAAAATATGTTATTTACCCGTCCTGATTCTTCGCTCTTGAGTCTTGACTCTAAAAATGTTACTAAAATGAAAAAACAACTAACTCCCGAATTGTTCGAACTCGAAAAGGTGCGATTTATAATGAAAGATGCTTGTGGAATTGATATTTCATATGCATACGACGACTTGGTTTTTTCAGAACATTGTTTGTTTTTGATCCAATTTTTGGATAAAGTGGGTACACGCTATGCTTGTTGGTTTAATAATGAAATTTATGAAAATGAAGAAATTAAGATGTTTGATTCACTTGTTAAAACAGCATCATTGAACGATGCCGTAATTACCTATAAAGGAAGGTTTCAAATGAAGCAAAAAGCCGGGAGTAAAGAGATAAAAATTGAATTTGTAGATATTTGAAAAAGATAAGAAAACGAGTGTTTTTAACTAATAGGCAAAACTTAATTCTATCATTTAGTTTTATACCAATTCAGATAATGAATTTTTATATCCATATTTTTCGAAAGTAAATTCTTCAGTTGACCAAAAATATCACTGTAGGTTTTATCCTGATTGCGAAAATGATAAGGAAAAACATTGGTAGGTTTTATGTCGAGTATTGCAGATGCCGCCTGCTCTACTCCCATTGTATAAGGCAAATTCATACACACAAAAGCATAATCAATTTTCTTGAGCGCTCTCATATCCTGGGTATCTTCGGTATCTCCCGAAATATAAATACGTTTGCCAACAATTGTTAGTATATAGCCATTGCCAATGCCTTTCGGGTGATATTTTAGTCGATCGGGACTAGTATTGTAAGCCGGTATAGATTCTATTTTTAGCTTTCCAATCTTAAGTTTTTCGTTATTTTTAATTTTTATTCCAAAACCGTTTTTTTCAATTACAGTTGGAGTTCCTATTACTTTAGTTTTTTCGTTTTTGAGTGCTTTTAGCAACTGAATGTTTAAATGATCGCCATGTTCATGCGTGTAAAGAATTATATCGGGTGAACCTAAACCATCGTATTGTTGCAAATTACCTACAGGATCGACAAAAATAGTGACACCGCCAGCTCTTATAACAAAGCTTGCATGTTCAATAGCTATAAACTCCGGCTCCATGTTTTTTGTTGCCGATTTAGCATGTATCGAACTTAAAAAAAGAACAAAAATAAATAGTTTTTTCATGGTAAACTTTGTAAGTTAGTTTAAATTTATGCAAATATACAAAGTATTTTTCGTTTTAAACAAATAAATGATGTAGTCTGTTTTATTTCATTTCTTCAACAAAACAACCTGAACCAGGCTTTTACCTCTTTCACCCTTCCTGCTTGTTCGTAGGTTTGGCACTTAAGTTCCAAAACATTAAATGCGTCTTCTATTTCATCTTTTGTGAAGCTCATTTGTAGTGTGGCTAATCCTTCAAGTAATTCAGCCTGTGACTTGAAAATATAACATGATTTTCGAAAATCACTTTCCGAATCTACTTTCGAAATAAAATTTATTGCGTTTTGTAAGCTCATCTTTTAAATTTACAATTTTATCATTTACCATTTGAAGTGTTTAACATTCTCAAATCATCATATCGCCACATTCTCACATTCTCACATCTTCTTGTCATCATCGCAAATATCAGTGCTGCAAGTAGTACATTCGCCTCCACAAACAGTTGCAAGTTGCATGGCGGCTTCGTGACTGTATAAATCAAGTTTGCTGTTTTGATAAAAAACGATATTCTCTTCAAGCTGATTTCCAATTGCTTTGAATATAATGAAACCTTTGTTTGCAAGAATTTTAAGAGCCATTGGATGAATTTGGCGTGTAATAATTACCGATATTGCCAAAGCTTCTAGTGCAGGTAATAATTCACCCATATTGGGAGCTAAATCGGTGGTTTTTATCCAACTGCCCGATTTTGAATCTATATCGTACAAACAGATACTACCATTTACATTTAAGCTACTGGCCAAAATATTCCGGTTTGATGCTATGTCAATTATTGGTAAAGCTACTTTCATTTTTTCAAATATATTTAAAACCTGCCCCCAAGCCCTAAAGGGGAGTTGAAGTTACATTTGTCTTCTGTATTTTTTTCTTTGTTCATTGTGCCATTATAATTATCAATAGTAATATTTCTTATTCCCCTTTTAGGAGTTAGGGGCGGATATGAGAAGTTGTTTTGTCCAAAACAGCATCCTCGGTTCACACTCCTCAAAACCCTTGCTTTTGTAAAGTGATTGAGCTAAGGTATTATCTTCTCTGACTTCAAGTGTTATTTTGCAATAATTTCGTTCTTCCGAAACTTCTATTAACTTCTGCATCAATGCTTTTCCTATTCCATTTTGTCGATATTCGTTCAAAACAACTATATCGTGAATATACAAATAAGGCTTTACTTTGAATGTGGAAAAATTAACAAAACATGTGGCTAACCCAACAGCTTTAGAGTCTGTTATGGCAAAAAGCACTTCAGCTGTTGGGTGATTAGCCAACCCATCTATTAACCTAAGTTGTTTTAATTTATTTAGCGGTTCGGCATCTCCCATTGGGTCGGTCATATAATGATTGGTTAACTCAGCCAACGCTTTTAAATGCTCCGGATTCTCAAAATCACAAAATTCAAACTCAATCATATCTTTTGTCTTGGTTCTTGGCTCTTTGTTCTAAAAGGTCACACTTTATATCTTTTCGCTTCGATATCATATTTCTTAGTCCGTATTCCCATCATACGTTCTGTTATTCCTAGTTGTTCAGCGGCTTTTGTACTATTACCTTTCGAAGCTGTAAGTGCGTCTATAATAATTTGTTTTTCCATTTTACCCAAAATAATATCTAATGTACCGCTCATCATAGTTTTTGTACCCTTGGCAGTTTGTAATGAAGCGGGTAAATTATTCGTTCTCAACACATTATCTATGCTAAGTATACAGGCTCTTTCAATACAATTTTCGAGTTCTCGAATATTACCGGGCCAATGATAAACCATTAACGTGTCAATAGCCGACGATGTAATTCGTTTGATATTTTTGCCATGCCGTTTATTGAATTTCTCGATAAAGAAATCAGTCAGAATTGGAATGTCATTGATACGTTCGCGGAGTGCCGGGATGTAAATAGGAAATACATTGATACGGTAATATAAATCTTCACGAAATTTATCATTGGTAATAAGTTCTTCCAAATTGCGGTTAGTTGCACAAACAATTCGTACATCTACTTTGATGGGTTTCGTACTGCCAATACGCTCAATTTCGCGTTCTTGTATCACACGGAGCAGTTTTACCTGTGTCGAAGCTGGAATATCGCCAAACTCATCCAAAAATATTGTACCACCATTAGCCGATTCAAACCGACCTATACGCGTATTGGACGCTCCTGTAAAAGATCCTTTCTCGTGTCCGAAAAGTTCGCTTTCTATCAAACTTTCGGGCAAAGCCGCACAGTTTACTTTTATAAATGGTTTGGTTTTCCGCTGACTGTTGAAGTGAATGGCATCGGCAATAAGTTCCTTGCCTACCCCACTTTCACCACGAATAAGTACCGTGGCATCCGTAGCAGCCACACTCTCTATGAGGCGAAAAACTTCATTCATTTTACTTGAATTCCCCTTAATTTTTTCGGGTAATATTCTGTTTTTAAGTTCTCCACGCAAACTCTGATTCTCGGCTCGCAATTGTTCCATTTCTTCAGCATACTCCTGTCGACGGCGCAAAGTTCGACCTATCATTGAACCAACAATTTTCAAAAGTCGAATATCATAGTCGAATAACTTATCTTTTAAATAAACTTTATGCAGACTTAAAGTGCCAATAATCTGATCTTTATACCTAACAGGTGTGCATATAAACGAAACATCCGACCCGTTAATTTGAGTAGGAGCATTAGTAAGATTTAAAAAAACTTTGGAATCAGCTATTTTAGGTAAAAAAACACTTTCACCTTTTTCAATCACTCTTCCAATAATCCCTTTTCCAAGTTTATAACTTGCCTTTTTTATGTCCGTTTCATATATTCCAAATGACCCTTCAATAGTGATCGATAAAGTTTCGCGATTTAAAATTGTAAGCATAATTCGCTCAGCACGTAAATGAATTGCAAGTATCTCAATCACCTCGTCCAAATTAACCTCTTTGTTACTCAGAACTGAGCTAATTTCAAGTAATAATTCAAGTTCTTTTGCACCATAACAGCTTGGGTCGTTGAATTTACATATTGTATCCATAAAGAAGATATTAGTAAACAAATAGATATTATAAATCAAAAATATGATTTATATTTAATACAAAAATAGTCAAAAAGCTATCAATATGATAATTTAATGCTGCATTTAATTATTTCTTTTGTTATTCTAATAATATGATGATAATTTGGGGCTTTTTTGGATAATTTGTAATGAATGCGGCTTACTTTCAATCATTATTTAAACTTCAATGTTACTCATTTTATCAATACTAGTTATTTATATTACTTTTGTTTGGTAGAAATTTTGAATCTATTCAACTTTGAATCAGTTTAAAAAATTGTTGAAAAAGTAAATCCGGTATTTCTTTAGTTAAAAACAATATGTAGTTTGAATTAATCAGGTCTTATAATTATCTTTATAGCGAGTACTATTATATTAATCAGTATAGAACTTAAATCGAATAATATATGATTTGTAATACATTGACAAACAGCAATTAAAATTAAAACGTATTCTTCGATTTTTAAATTCAAAATTAATTTTTATGAAGAAAATATATTACCTCCTGGCATTTCTATTATTCATTCTGATTCAATTTAATTCTAAAGTTTTTAGTGAGAACAGACATTTTCGAAATAACGATTTTAGCTACACAAAACTTTCAAGTATCGATTCCATAGTACATGATGGAATTAAAGCCAAAGCATTTCCAGGTTGTCAGGTATTGGTTATAAAATCAGGTCAAGTTATTTACGACAAATGTTTTGGTTATTATACCTATGATAGTATTCAGGAAGTGAAACCTACTACTTTGTACGACTTGGCTTCTCTTACAAAAACTACTGCCACCTTAATGGCTGTTATGAAACTTTATGACTCTAAGAAATTAAAAATAAGCGATAAAGCATCAAAATATCTTTCTTTTTTGAGAAACACAGATAAAGAAAATATCAGCATTCAGGATTTATTATTTCACGAAACGGGACTGCCGGGTTCGTTGCCTTTTTATAAATTAGCAATAACTCAAAACAACAATTCTTTAAGAATCAAAACATCCACTACAATTATTCCATCAAGCACTGAATTTAAATACATTGATAGCTTAGTCTCAAAATATCCTTCAGCCGAATTTGCATTACAAGTATCCGATAGCTTTTTTTTACATAAAAGTATCCATGCATCTGCTATGAAAATGATAACAGAGACACACTTAAATTCAAAAACCTACCACTATAGTTGCATTAATTTTATTTTGCTGAAGGAAATTGTTGAAATAATTAGTGGAATGCCTATAGACAAGTTTTTAGATAAAAAGTTTTATTCTCCTTTGCAGTTAAATAACATAGGTTTTTTACCGTTAAGTACGCATTCAAAACTTGAAATTGCACCAACTTTGACAGGTGATTTTTTGCGAAATGGCGTTTTTCAGGGATATGTGCATGACCCGGCAGCAGCTTTTTTGGGAGGCATTTCGGGAAATGCCGGTTTGTTTGCCAATGCAACTGATTTAGCCGTAATTTATCAGCTATTACTCAATAACGGACGATGGAATAAAAAGCGATTTTTAAAACCCGAAACTTGTAAATTATTCACTACTACAAACTCTGTAAGCGGAAGGCGAGGTTTGGGTTTCGATAAACCGATACCAGCTGATTCTAGCTTAAGTCCTTGTTGTAAATCAACACCTTATACGGTTTATGGTCACACCGGCTATACCGGCAATTGTTGCTGGGTTGACCCAACTAACCAATTAATATACATCTTTTTAAGTAATCGTACTTATCCTGACGATGTTGGTAATAAATTATCAAAAATGGGAATCAGAACACAGATTCAGGAAGTGATTTACCAATCGATTAAAGACTAAGAAATTTTAAATTCAATTTACCAATCATTTTAGGCCGACTTATAACATTGCTGACGAACTTGCTGTGGCAGGGAGGTTCGAAATAGGGTTATATTGTTTGTGCGATCGGTATTATTTTGCCCAAGCTACATTCTTCTTTTTATGAATTGTTGGTGAATAACAAAGATAGTTGAAATATTTGGGCGGTAAAAAAGCTACGTATTAAAAATGGACAAACACCTGTTTTAATATCAGTTATTTGTCCATTTAATTTTATAATGCACTTATTTGCAATACTCAAAAAAGTCCTTAGGAAATAAATTTATATTCACTTTATCTTTGTCTTTAAGTTTATACATATCGAATTTTAAATTATCTTTAGTGCTCTGATATCCAGTTACCCTCACTTCGGTTCGTCTATTGGCTTGATGTTCCGCCTCGGTACAATTTGCGTCATCTCCACAGTTATTTATCAATTGAGATTCACCATAACCTTTTGCTACAATTCTACTTTTGTCGATACCTTGTTTCAAAAGATAATCAACTACAGATTCTGCTCTTTTTTGTGATAAAGCTAAATTATATACATTTGATCCGCGCGAATCGGTATGTGAACTTACTTCGATATTAACATCATTTTTTTTCAAAAACACAGTTAACTCATTTAAAACCAATGCAGCATCAGAGCGAATTTCACTTTTGTTAAAATCGTAATTTATTCCGGTCGATTTCCATATAACTTCACCAACTTTGGCACTACTAACTACAATATTTCGAGGAGGATTTTTACTTCCCACCTGGTCATTGTTGTCGATGTATACTAAAATACAATCGCTTAAATATGATTTTGCAGCAACTTTTATAGATATTTTTCCGCTTTTATTTACCGGGAATTGATATTTTCCATTTACATCTGTTTTAGCAACATTTACTTCTTTTTCGTCTTTGGAGTACATAAATACTGTTGCATCGTTTAGTGGCTGTGCAGTTACATTATCCAGCACATAACCATATACCAGTTTCTTTTCGGTTTTTAATTTTTCACCGATATAATTAAAACTATAAATGTTGTCATTGTTACTATTTCGATCCGAAGTAAAATACCCTTTTCTGCCTGTTTCATCTTGTGTCCAGCCAAAATCATCGGCCGAACTGTTTATAGGATAACTGATGTGTTCAGCCCAACCAATGTCTTTTATTGCATTTTCAATGGACAAAAAGTAAATATCCAATCCTCCTAATCCGGCCATCCCATCGCTGCTAAAAAATAAATATCCATCGTTTGATATTGTTGGAAAAACTTCATTTCCATACGTGTTAATGTTTTTACCAAAAAGATGCATTTCACCCCAAGGTTCGTCAGCACTGGCACGTTGTGCAAAATACAAATCAAAACCACCATTTCCATTATCCTTATCGCTGCTAAATATCAACAATGTGCCGTCGCTATTAACTGCTGGATGCATTACTGAATATGAATTTGGGTCGCCAAATGGAAGTATTTTTGTGTCAGTTATTCCATTTGAGTTTGAGTATTTTCCCTGCCTAATGCAAATGCGGTTAACTCCGGTTTTGTTTGTTTTATCGTAGTTTGAAGCAAAATAAACATTGTCGTTCTTATCTATCGACATAGAAGCAGTATTGTATTTTTTTACATCATTTATTGAGATAATTTTCCCTAGTTTATTCACATTATCAGTTTTTAAAACCTTGTCGTGTATTAAATTCCGATAATTTCGATAGTTTGGAGTGTTGGCTCCACATTCGTATATATCCATCGGGAACTTAATGTCCTTAGAATTTGAATTGTCAGCAATTTTAAAAGCTGTTTTATCCGAAACTGTATTTTGTGAAATTAAAGAGCTGATTTCTAGCAAATATGAAAAATTATTTCCATCCCAGCCGTTTGCTTTTTTCTCCGCTAATGGCTTATTTGTAGAAAAAAACAAGGTGTTATTTCTCAGAAAAGGTGAAAATTCTCTATAATCTGAATTAATGCTTGAAAAACCAATTTTCCAGCTTGTTGAGTCTTTTCTCATGCCGGCAATTGTTTTTTTATTCTTGTAAGCATCCATTTTTACGTTATAGCCATTCACATTCTGAAGCCATTCACCAGCCAATTTGTAATTATTGTTTCGAGCATACAGCTCAGCAACTCTAAACTTAACTAAATCGTTACATTGTTCGCGTGCAACTAATTTATATGTTTCCATAGCCTTGCTGTAATTTCTCATTTGCCAATAACAGTCAGCTAGTTTCAGTAATATGCTTGAATCAACAACATTATCTTCCGAAATACAAATAGCATATTTATCCGCAGCCAGTTCAAATTGAGCATCTTTATAGGCTGCTTCTGCTATTTTAAGCAATACTGTTGTATTTGGTTTTTTATTGCTTTGTGCTTTTTCATCTACTTTGCCAAATTCAATGTCTTCAGCTTTGGCTGTTGCTATACCAAAAGTTAGCACACATAAAAGCACAAAAGTCCAATTTGTCTTCGTTATTTTCATAAATGGAATAGTTTTTAAAAACATATACTTTAGTTTGTAAATTTGGATAAGTAAATGATAATCAATAATAACGAGGTGATAAAACTTTTTGATTCCTTTTATTTCCAAATTCATATCTTAACATCAATTCATGTGTACCTTTGCTAAATGTTTTTATATTAGTTAATGTGTAATCATATGCATAACCAATGCCAAATTCAGGTGTTATTTGAAGCTCAAACATGCTAACTAAAGCGTCTCCAATTCTATAACTAACGCCCACACCAAAGTTGTTTTGTATCCAAGCATTTACATTTAGGTCAAATTGAACTGGTGAACCTTTTACAGCTTTCATTAAAAACGAAGGTTTTAATTTTACCGCCTCTGATATTCCAAAAATATATCCTGCTGTTAGAAAGTAATGATTGTATTTGTTTAATTCAATTTTAAAATTTTCGGTGTATATTTTCGAATTTAATAAAGCAGGTATTGAAAAGCCTGCGTACCAGTTTTCTGTAGCGTATAACATACCAAATCCGGCGGTTGGTAGTAAATTATTTACATTTTCAGCAAACGATGGATCACCACCTGAATAAGTTTCCACTTCAGTTAAATTAGCCCTGTAATTTAAGACTCCGGCACTTAACCCAAATGCTAAATTTGATTTTTCAAATTGTATTCTATATGAATAATATGATTGAAAACCTGTTGTTGCTTCAATTCCTAATTGGTCTTTATAAAGTTGTAGCCCATAACCTACATTGCTATAATGCGAACGCATATCCCACGATAATGACATGGTAGTAGGAGCTCCCTCTAGTCCTAACCATTGATTTCGGTATAATCCGGTAAGTTGATTTGTACCTCTATTACCGGCATAAGCAGGATTAATTTGAATCATATTAAACATATATTGCGAGTACATAGGTTCTTGTTGAGCCATGAGTGAATTACTTATGCCAAGACAACAAAAACAAAATATCAACTTTGTTTGAAAATTGTTGAACATAAAATTCAATTTTCGACTTTTAATTTTATTCATTGTTGATTGTATCATTTCTCTTTATAATTTTTATCAGTCAAATTTCTGATGGTATATTAATTTGTTTAAATCGGAAATCAAAAACTCGTAATACTATCTATGCAAAGTAATGTATTTAACGCCATTTGAGATTACATTGCCATTGCTTGTATTAATTAATTTATAAACACAATAATATGTCCCTCCGGGTAAATCTTTTCCTAAAAAGTTTCCGGTTCCTTTACCATCCCACTCATTGTTATAGCTCGCATTTTCATAAACCACATTCCCCCATCTATTATATATCTCAAGAGACAGCGTATAGGTGTTTAAGAATTGTACTTGAAATACTTCGTTTATACCATCACCATTTGGCGAAAATCCATCAGGAATAAATAATTCAGTTTGAGGTATTTTAGTCAGAGTCGGATTCTCTGTTCCTGATATTGTTACATCATCTGATAAAATATTTTTTAAATAATAATCTTTTGTTGATGAATGTGCATATAAAAATGCCTGATTAAATACATTTCCATAAAATCGATTAGGGTTTTCAATTTTTAAATTTATAGTAATTGAATCCTTTGTATTTGGCAACATATAACTTCTTTTTTTATCCAATAGATCTGTACTATTCGACCCATTAAAGATTGCATTTGAAATTAAATTACCCGAAATATTTAAAGAATTTATTACGTATGTAAGGTTGTCATTTTTAAACACTTGATCTAAATCATCGGTTACTTGTATTGAGTCAAATCTTTGATCGGAGTTGTTGTTAATTACAATTGTGTATCTTAAAGAAAAAGATCCATCAGAGTTCACAATTGGCGTGCTTGATTTTTTAGTGAAAACTGGTATTGGATATACATAAATATCAACAATTGAGTTTACAGTTCCGCCTTTACCATCACTTACAGTTACTGTAAAACTATCGTTTCCAGTATAGTTAGCATTTGGTATATAGGTAAACATTCCATTTGCATTTACAGTTACAGTTCCTTTGCTCGGGCTTGTGCTTTTACTATAGGTTAAAGGATCAGCATCAATATCACTTGCTTTGATAGTAGCATTAATTGAAATATTTACTGGTGTTTTAAAATAGTAATTTTTTGTAGTAGGGTTAAAATTTGGATTGGTTATGTCGCTGAATGTTGGATTGTCGTTAACTGGAGTTACTATAATATAAACTGTTGTCGTAGCCGTTCCACCTTTACCATCATTAGCTAATATTGTAAAACTATCATCACCATTAAAATTTAAATTTGGCGTATAAGTATATGAACCAGTACTTGTTACAGTAACGGCCCCTTTTGTTGGATTTGCTCCTTTAGAATAAGTTATGGCATCACCGTCATTGTCAATGGCTTTTACTAATCCACTTATTGGTGTGTCTTCAGGTGTTGTTATTGAGTAATTTTTTGTTGTTATATTGAAATTTGGGTTTGTAGCATCACTATATTCCGGAATGTCATTTACAGGAGTAACTGTAACATTTACAGTAACTGTGGCAGTTCCACCTTTACCATCGCTTACTTGAATTGTAAAACTATCTGCACCATTATAATTAATACCTGGTGTGTAGGTATATGTACCGTCAGTATTTACAGTTACGCTCCCATTTGTTGGATTAGTTAGTTTGATATATGTTAGTATATCTGCATCAATATCTGTCGCTTTAACAGTCTCGTTTTTCGGAGTATCTTCGGGGGTAGTAATTGTATAAGTTTTATTCGTATTGTTAAAGTTAGGGTTTGCGGTGTCATTAAATTCCGGTAAATCATTCACAGGAGTAACCTTTACTGAAACTGTTGTTGTAGCACTTCCACCTTTCCCATCGCTTACAATTATTGTAAAACTATCATCTCCGTTGAAGTTTAAATTTGGCGTATAAGTATATGAACCTGAATTTGTTACGGTAACTGCTCCTTTTGTAGGATTTGCTCCTTTTGTATAAGTAAGAAGATCTCCTTCTACGTCTGTTGCTTTAACTGTGTTAGTTATTGGGGTGTCCTCAGGTGTTGTTATTGAATAGTTTTTAGTCGTTAAGTTAAAATTTGGGTTGGTTGGGTCATTATATATTGGATTATCATTTACTGGTGTTACTATTACAAAAACAGTTGTAGTAGCTGTTCCTCCTTTTCCATCTGAAACAATTATTGTAAAACTATCGTTTCCATAATAATTGGTATTTGGCATATAAGTGTAATTCCCGGTTGCATTCACTGTAACATTTCCATTTGTAGGATTTGTTCCTTTGCTATAAGTAAGCAAATCATCATCCAAATCTGTTGCTTTTACTGCTCCACTTATCGGAGTATCTTCGGGCGTTGTGATATTATAGTTTTTAGTTGTAATATCAAATGCGGGATTTGTAGGGTCATCAAATTCAGGGCTATCATTAACAGGCGTAACCACTACCGAAACCGTTGTAGTAGCACTTCCACCTTTTCCATCACTAACAATAATAGTAAATAAATCATTGCCTGAAAAAGTGGTATTTGGAATATAAGTATAAGTCCCTATTGCGTTGACAGTTACATTTCCATTGCTTGGACTTGTACCCTTGGTATAAGTCAAAGCATCCCCATCGGCATCGGTAGCTTTTACTGCATTGCTTGTCGATACGTTTTCAGGTGTTGTTATTGAATAATTTTTTGTAGTTGGGTTAAAAGTTAAATTTGAAGGATCATTGTAAACAGGATTGTCATTAACCGGTGTTACATTGATTGTAACTGTTGTTGTAGCCGATCCACCTTTACCATCACTTGCAATTATTGTAAAACTATCATTGCCATTGTAATTTAAATTAGGAGTGTAAGTAAATGAACCATTGGCTGTTACAGCTACATTCCCATTTGTAGGATTTGTTCCTTTGGAATATGTAATTGGATCGTTATCAGCATCAGTTGCTTTTACGGTATTAGTGATTAGATTGTCTTCAGGTGTAACAAATGAATAATTTTTTGTGGTTGTGTTGAATCCGAGATTTGTTGGATCGTTATATATGGGACTGTCATTAACAGGTGAAATTTCAACATCAACTTTTGTTGAAGTACTTCCGCCTTTTCCATCGTTTGCAGTAATTGTAAAACTATCGTTTCCAAAATAATTTAGATTTGGGGTATAAATATATGACCCATTTGAGTTAACAGTTACATTCCCTTTTGTAGGACTTGTGCCTTTAATATATGTTAGTGCATCTCCATCAATATCAAAAGCCTTTACAGAATTTGCTACAGGAGTGTCTTCTGGAGTTATTACTTTATAGTTTTTTGTAGCAGGAATAAATGCAGGATTTGTAGTATCGTTAAATTCAGGATTATCATTGATAGATGTTAATGTAATTTCAACTTTTCCCTTAACGGTAGCAAAAGGATCACTTACACTGTATTCAAAAAATCCTACTACGTCTGTCCCATTATATTGTAAAGGTGCATTATAGACTAGGCCTATTAATTCTGCTGAAGTTAGTATTTCATTTACGGCAACCAAATTTCCATTGGCTTTAGCAATATTACCTAACAATGGGATTGATAATACTTTAATTGTTAATTGAGCTATATCATTATCAATATCAGTTGGAACAGTTAAACCCAAAGAGGCTTTCTTTTTTCCTTCAAATTCAGTAATCGCTGTACTTGCTACTTTAGGAGCATCATTTCTTCCTATTAAATTTATTGTCAAATTTGCCGAACTTTCACCGCCATTACCATCGCTAATCTTATATGTAAAAAGATCTGTTGCATTTTGACTTTCGCCCAGTTGATTTGCATTTTTAGCATCATAGCTGATATTGCCGTCAACCTTAATTGTTAATTCACCGAAAGTTCCTGCTAATGGGCTTCCTATTGTACCAATTGTTCCAGTACCTGTATTTACTCCCGTACGAATTCCAATTACAGTTATTGGATCGCTATCTCCATCAGTATCATTACCTAACACACCGTCTAAACCTGTTTTTGTTAATAAAGCATCTTCAAGTACAGTATAACTGTCAGCTACTGCTGTTGGTGCAACATTAATCTGATTTTTCACTTTTAACTGAGTAATTGAAGTAATCAAATTACTACTGTTTTGTGCTAGTGTATCATTGTTATGCTTTTTTATAACAAAATTTATTTTGTTATTAACCGATTTTACTGCAGACAATTTTATGTCTGATACAGTATTGTTGTTAATCAATTTGTTGGTAATATTTTCGGAGAACAAATAAGATGGCATTAACAATATAATTATTAAAATTATATAGGCTTCTTTTGTCAAGTGAAGTTTGGTCATTTTAATTGTTTATTTAAGATTTATAACTGATTTTAAAATTCAGTAAGTTGCTCGTTTTTGTTTATTATTAATTGTTTATAATACATGTCAAATGGACATGAAAATATGAAACTCACACATCGGATAAAATTTTTATTAAAATTTGATGCGATATGAGTTTCAGGCTTCTTAGGCTTCTTAATTACTATTTTTTAAATAGATTATGTTTAATTTGACTATTTGAAATTACAAATATTGCCAATCTAAAAAAGGCTGTATTTACAAATAATTCAATGTTTTACTAAATAATCTAGCTTTATCAATTTGT
This sequence comes from Paludibacter jiangxiensis, assembly GCA_945870155.1. GTDB lineage: Bacteria > Bacteroidota > Bacteroidia > Bacteroidales > Paludibacteraceae > Paludibacter > Paludibacter jiangxiensis_A. Next base: position 21,643 of record CAMBSB010000083.1, read on the forward strand.
TTAGTGTTTCGTGAAATTCTCTCTAATATTTTTGTTGTAAATGAATTTAAGTCTATATGGTTATTTGATTTTATTTAGCCAAATATTTTAACGGAAGTTGATGCATTTTTCAACGCCCAGTGTATATTTATACGATTTTATGTGCTAAATATTCAATTCTGCAATAAAAAATGAGTATAAACTTATGATTGACAAAATTAAAAACTAAAAAATTAATAATTTCATAGAAAAAAAATTTTATATTGCGATACATTCATCTTAGATTGTATAATATAATTGTTTTGTCACCTCGAAGAAATTAAATTTCTAAAATTTAAATTATTAAATTGTTTTTTTAAAAATACTTTTTTATTAAAGTTACAATTACAGAGGCTAATAAATTAATAATTAAGCATTTAAGTTTATTGATTGTGAAGGCAAAAATTTAATTAATAAATGTAATACTTATTCTAATTATTCTAGGCTTTATGATCGGATTTTGAAAAGTAACCATACAACTCAAAGTTGATAACAAATTATTCAAAATAGTAGTTTTGTTGAAAAATAAATATTTTGTGTTTAATTTATATTTCATGGTCTTATGTGTTTAATTACTAACACTATAAGTAAATATAGGGTTGCAAAATAAACCCAATAACTTAGACTTATATTAACTGTTTGATTTAACTGCAAATTATAACTTAACTGAAATTTATAAGTCAAACTTATATGTATTTACAAAGATAATTATTATTTTAGTATTAACGAAATTTGCATATC